>NZ_JCALCV010000039.1:0-2311 GCF_059812525.1 Mycobacterium sp. NGS51 | reverse complement strand
AACATGTAACGCTGCACCTAAATGCATTTCGGGGAGAACCAGCTATCACGGAGTTTGATTGGCCTTTCACCCCTACCCACAGCTCATCCCCTCAGTCTTCAACCTAAGTGGGTTCGGGCCTCCACGCGGTCTTACCCGCGCTTCACCCTGGCCATGGGTAGATCACTCCGCTTCGGGTCCACAACACACCACTACACCCCCTCACGAGGGATACGCCCTATTCAGACTCGCTTTCGCTGCGGCTACCCCACCCGGGTTAACCTCGCGACATGTCGGTGACTCGCAGGCTCATTCTTCAAAAGGCACGCCATCACCCCACCCACAAAGGGAAGGCTCTGACGGCTTGTAGGCGCACGGTTTCAGGTACTCTTTCACTCCCCTCCCGGGGTACTTTTCACCATTCCCTCACGGTACTAATCCGCTATCGGTCATCAGGAAGTATTCAGGCTTACCGGGTGGTCCCGGCAGAT
Organism: Mycobacterium sp. NGS51; assembly: GCF_059812525.1. NCBI lineage: Bacteria > Bacillati > Actinomycetota > Actinomycetes > Mycobacteriales > Mycobacteriaceae > Mycobacterium > Mycobacterium sp. NGS51. Next base: position 1,841 of record NZ_JCALCV010000039.1, on the reverse strand, counting down.
TCACAGCAGATTCCACGGGCCCGCTGCTACTCGGGGTACCTGCGCACAACAGACAGCATGTTTTCACCTACCGGGCTCTCACCGTCTACGGCAGACCATCCCAGGCCACTTCGACTAACACACTGTTTTCTCACTGCTGCCCCAGCCGGCGGACCGGAGAACACAGACCCCACAACACCACACACACAACCCCCGCCGGGTATCACATGCGCGCGGTTTAGCCATCCTCCGCGTTCGCTCGCCACTACTAACGGAATCACACTTGTTTTCTTCTCCTACGGGTACTGAGATGTTTCACTTCCCCGCGTTCCCCCCCACTGCCTATACATTCAGCAGTGGGTGACACGACATCACTCGTGCCGGGTTTCCCCATTCGGACATCCTCGGATCCACGCTCGGTTGACAACTCCCCGAGGCATATCGCAGCCTCCCACGTCCTTCATCGGCCCCTGATGCCAAGGCATCCACCATGCGCCCTAACACACTTACAAACACAAAAAAACACTCGACAAACAAAAACAATCATTTTGCTTGCTAGATGCTCGCAACCACTATCCACAACTCAAACACCACACCCCACCACCAAGATGGAGCGACAACACCAGGTGCTGCCTCAAAGCCCAATAGTGTGCCGGCAGTAAATGTTGACCACAAAACAGTCAAAGTTGTTGTGCACCCACCGAAACACCCACTACAGGCGCCGGCACGAAACTATCCCAACCGTGAAACCCCCACAGGCGTGAGGCACGAGGAAAAAATGGTGCTCCTTAGAAAGGAGGTGATCCAGCCGCACCTTCCGGTACGGCTACCTTGTTACGACTTCGTCCCAATCGCCGATCCCACCTTCGACCACTCCCTCCCACAAGGGGTTAGGCCATGGGCTTCGGGTGTTACCGACTTTCATGACGTGACGGGCGGTGTGTACAAGGCCCGGGAACGTATTCACCGCAGCGTTGCTGATCTGCGATTACTAGCGACTCCGACTTCACGGGGTCGAGTTGCAGACCCCGATCCGAACTGAGACCGGCTTTAAAGGATTCGCTAAACCTCACGGCATCGCAGCCCTTTGTACCGGCCATTGTAGCATGTGTGAAGCCCTGGACATAAGGGGCATGATGACTTGACGTCATCCCCACCTTCCTCCGAGTTGACCCCGGCAGTCTCTCACGAGTCCCCGGCATTACCCGCTGGCAACATGAGACAAGGGTTGCGCTCGTTGCGGGACTTAACCCAACATCTCACGACACGAGCTGACGACAGCCATGCACCACCTGCACACAGACCACAAGGGAAACCGCATCTCTGCGATCGTCCTGTGCATGTCAAACCCAGGTAAGGTTCTTCGCGTTGCATCGAATTAATCCACATGCTCCGCCGCTTGTGCGGGCCCCCGTCAATTCCTTTGAGTTTTAGCCTTGCGGCCGTACTCCCCAGGCGGGGTACTTAATGCGTTAGCTACGGCACGGATCCCAAGGAAGGAAACCCACACCTAGTACCCACCGTTTACGGCGTGGACTACCAGGGTATCTAATCCTGTTCGCTCCCCACGCTTTCGCTCCTCAGCGTCAGTTACTGCCCAGAGACCCGCCTTCGCCACCGGTGTTCCTCCTGATATCTGCGCATTCCACCGCTACACCAGGAATTCCAGTCTCCCCTGCAGTACTCCAGTCTGCCCGTATCGCCCGCACGCTCACAGTTAAGCCGTGAGATTTCACGAACAACGCGACAAACCACCTACGAGCTCTTTACGCCCAGTAATTCCGGACAACGCTCGCACCCTACGTATTACCGCGGCTGCTGGCACGTAGTTGGCCGGTGCTTCTTCTCCACCTACCGTCACC
>NZ_JCALCV010000038.1:0-2614 GCF_059812525.1 Mycobacterium sp. NGS51 | reverse complement strand
CGGTGTCAGCGGCCGGTTCGGATCGCTGGAGTGGATCGCCGGCGCAGGGTTCGTCGCGGCTATTGTCATCGGTGTCGCAGCGCCGCTGCTTCAACTCGGCGGCGTGCTCGCCCCGCTGGAGGTGTTGCACGCGACGTGGATCCAGGCAATTGGGGTCGTGGTCGCTGTGGCCGGCATCGGGGCAACGGTCTACGCGCAGAACGACATGGGCGAGTCCTGGCGGATCGGGGTCGATCCCGGCGAGACAACGACATTGGTGCGCCACGGCGTGTTCGCGGTGGTCCGCAACCCAATCTTTTCCGCCATGCTCACGTTCGCCGCCGGCATCATATTCGTGACGCCGAACCCGGTCACACTCGCCGGTTTCGCATTCTTGACCGTGGCGATCGAGCTGCAGGTCCGCAGTGTCGAAGAGCCCTACCTTCGCCGCGTGCACGGTCAGCAGTATCGCAACTACACCGCCACGGTCGGGCGTTTCGTTCCCCGAGTCGGGATGTCCAGACGTCGGGACGTTGGCGAGTGCAGGGCCGACAGATGCTGATGAACCGGGTGGAAACCGCGCTAATAAACAGCTGGCCGCGGCGGTGGCTGCAACGCTGTTATGAAGCGCCGGTGCTGGGGCGGCTCGGCGGTCGGCTCATCCCGGGGTCGCGGGCACTGGAGATCGGATGTGGTTCCGGATACGGCTCGCAGCTGATACTGGAGCGGTTCGGCGCCGCCCGGGTCGACGCCGTGGACCTTGACCCGGCGATGATCCGGCGGGCTGGTCGGCGGCTGGCCCGCTACGGCGACCGGGTGCGGCTAGCCCAGGGCAGCGCGACCGACCTACGTGCGGCGCTGGATGCCGAAGACGCCAGCTACCATGCGGTCTTTGACTTCGGGATCGTCCACCACATCCCGGACTGGCGCAACGCCCTCGCCGAGGTCGCCCGGGTGCTGACACCGGGTGGGCGGTTCTACTTCGAAGAAGTCACCGCCCACGCCCTGGCCCGCCCCACCTTCCAGTGGCTTTTCGACCATCCCTGCGAAGACCGGTTTACTGCCGAACAGTTTCTCGACGAACTCGCCCGGCGCGGCCTCGTGGTCCTTGGGTCGATCACCCGTATCCGAAGCGATTATCTGCTTGGCGCCGCCGCCAAGCAGATAACGGCCGATGATCGGTGATGGCCATGGTAGCGCTGGCCCGCTTCACCACGTTGGTCACGACCCCGCGCCCGCTGATCCAGCGGCGTCTGGTCGGCGATGACGGCAACGCCGGATTTGCTCCTGCGCTGCTCGCTGGAAGCCGGCTCTTGCGGTGACGGACGTGGGCTGTTCGATCGCCAATGTCCGCATAACGCGCTAGTCTTTCGCGGCACCGGCGCAGTTGTCGATGACAGCAGTGATCGGGGCGCTGGACTCAAAGTTATCCACGCGCCAGCTGAGACGGTCGGTGGCACTTCGCGGCGTCAATGCTCGACGGCGCTCCGCGCCGCGCAAAGTTCGCACGGATCACGCCTGAAGCAGACACGCGAGACCCACTCGCGCTAAAGCGCCGACACACGCCGGGATTGCGGAAGGTCGCGATCCCCGACCACGAAGTAATACGCCGCACGGCGGACACTGACCGGCCGGCTGGGACGCCGCCGACGGTGATCGACTCGTGAGCGCGCGGGGGCTGCGATCGCCTGGGCTGCAGGCATTTAGCACGGCTGCTTCCAGCGCTGCGCGGTGGCCGGCGTCGGTGTTACCGTGCGCTTGGATTGACCTCGCCGCGCTGGCGTGCGTTTCGGCGAGAGTGGGTGGTGGCGCTGGGGTTCAGCCGCCGCTCAGCAACCGCAGTCCTCACCCCGCCAGGACCGGAAGCCTTGCCAGATTGCGACGGCTGCGACACCCAGCCCGATGAGCGGGTCCAGCCACCATCCCCCAGCCCAGTGGGCGGTGACCGACAGGCCGATCAGCACCGCGGCGGCCTGCACGGCACACAGATAGTTTTGTGTGCCTTCGCCCGCGGTGGCCGCCGACACCAACCGCGCACCCAGGATGCGTTGGGCGCGACCCAGGACCGGCATCTGCAGCACCGCGAAGGCGGTCAACACGATCCCGATCACGGTGGTCTCCGGGTGGCGCTCACCAAACAGGTGATGCAGGGATTCGGCCGCAATATAGGGGGCGGTCAACCAAAACGACACCGCCACACCGCGTTGGGCGCTGCGCTCGGCCGTCGCCGACAGCGTCCGTGAACCGGTGAACCGCCAGATCACCACCACCCCGGCCAGCCCCTCGGCCACGCTGCCCAGCGCCCAACCGGTCAGTGCGACCGACCCGGCGGCCAAGCCCTGCCACAGCCCCACGACGGCTTCGACAGCCAGAAACACCAGGCTGATCCAGGCCAGCCGCCGCGCCCACCCCGCAGCCCGCAGCCATCGCGCATCCCGCACGACCGGCGTCGGCGGAGCATGGCCGGATGCGGCGCAGCTCGGGTCGTCAACCAGCCCGGTGGGACTGTCGCGCGGACCGAAGGCACTCACGAGAAGCTCACCATCTGCATTCGGACAATCTTATAGGCGAGCCACACCCGAAGCCGCGATAGCCGCACTTGGCTACGTCGTTTGTTGGACAGTGCCAACACTTT
>NZ_JCALCV010000037.1:0-3172 GCF_059812525.1 Mycobacterium sp. NGS51 | reverse complement strand
GCGAGTCGGGGTCGATGACTCATTCTTCGATCTGGGTGGGGACAGCATTTTGTCGATGCAGGTGGTGGCCCGGGCCCGGGCCTCGGGGGTGCTGTGTCGACCGCGCGACATTTTCGTCGAGCAGACTGTGGCCCGGCTGGCTTCGGTGGTGACGGTCACCGGCGGTGAGATCGGCCCAGTCGATGAGGGTGTTGGTGCGGTGGCGAGCACTCCGATCATCGCGTGGCTGCACGAGGTGCAGCGCAGCGGCGGTGGGGTGGATCAGTTCAACCAGACGGTGCTGCTCCAAGCCCCGCCCGAGGTGACTGAGGCCGATGTGGCGGTGGTGGTGCAGGCGCTGCTGGATCGCCACGCCATGCTGCGGTGCCGCGTCGCCGATGACGGTGTCGGTGGGTGGTTGCTGCAGGTGCCCGAAGCGGGATCCGTACGCCCACACCTGGTGTCGGTGGATGTGTTGGGTGATGAGGCGCTGGTGGCGGCCCGCTCAATGTTGGATCCGGCTGCCGGGGTGATGGTCAGTACACTGTGGGCGGCCTCGACGCGTCAGCTGGCGTTGATCATTCACCACCTGGCCGTGGATGCGGTGTCGTGGCGGATTCTGCTCGAAGACCTCAACATCGCCTGGGCCCAACATCATCACGGCCAGCCGATCGCGCTGCCGGTGACCGGAACCTCCTTTGCCCGCTGGGCCTCGCTGCTGAACGAGCATGCGCGGTCGGCGGTGGTGGTCGAGCAGGCCGATCGCTGGCGGCAGGTGGTGGCGATCCCCTCGGCGCTACCCGCGGTGCAGCCCGAGCACGACACTTATGCCAACGCGGGGCATTTGACCGCTGCGTTGGATGTCGAGACCTCCCGCCTGCTGCTCGGTGAGGTCCCGGCCGCGTTTCATGCCGGGATCCAAGACATCTTGCTGATCGCCTACGGCTTGGCGTTGACGCAGTTGCTCGACACCACTGCTACGCCGCTGGCCATCGATGTCGAGGGCCACGGCCGCCACGACGAGCTCGCACCCGATATTGACCTGTCTCGTGCGGTGGGCTGGTTTACCACCAAATATCCGGTGGCGTTGAACCTCGGGGCGCTGCACTGGTCGCAGGTCATCGCCGGCGAGGCCGCCCTGGGCCCAGTCATCAAAGACGCCAAAGAACAACTGCGCGCCCTGCCCGAGGGCCTGACCTACGGACTGCTGCGCTACCTCAACCCCGACATCGACCTAACCGGCCCCGACCCCACCATCGGATTCAACTACCTCGGCAGACTGGGCGCCCCGATAGCCGACGGGATTGAGTGGCGTATCTGCCAGGATGGCGTCTCAGTCACCAGCGCCGCAGCGATACCCATGCCACTGGGGCACACCGTCGAACTCAACGCCGGCACCGTCGACACCGAGGCCGGTCCGCAGTTGCACGCCGCCTGGACCTGGGCCCCCTCGGCGCTGGACGACACCCAAATCAGCCGACTCAGCCAGCTGTGGTTCGACGCCCTGACCGGCATCTGCGCCCACGTCCGCCAGGGCGGCGGCGGCCTGACCCCCTCCGATATCGCGCCCGCTCGAGTAAGCCAGCAGCAGATCGACGAGCTCCACCAGCAATATGAGATTGCCGATGTTTTGCCGCTGACCCCCCTGCAACAGGGGCTGCTTTTTCACGCCAACACCGCACAGGCCAGCGATGACGATATATATGCGGTGCAGCTGGACTTCACTGTGACCGGTGCCCTTGACCAGCACCGCCTGCGCGATGCCGTGCACACGGTCGTTGCCCGGCATCCCAACCTGGCGGCCCGATTCTGTGACCGGTTTGACGAGCCGGTCCAGATCATCCCGGCTGATCCCGCGGCGGGATGGCGTTATGTCGAGCTGGACGGCGAAGACCTCGATGTCGACGAGCAGATGCAGCGACTGTGTGCCGTCGAACGCGCGGCGGTCTGCGAGCTCGACGGCCAGCCGGTCTTTCGGGCTGCCCTCATCCGCAGCGCACCAGACCGGCACCGGTTCGTGCTCACCAATCACCACATCGTGCTCGACGGCTGGTCGCTGCCGATCCTGCTGCAGGAGATCTTCGCCAGCTATCACCGGCAGCGGCTGCCGGCAGCCGGGTCGTATCGCAGCTTTCTCACGTGGCTGGCCGGTCGGGATCTTGACGCTGCCCGCGCGGCGTGGCGTGAGGCGTTCGCTGGCTTTGACGCGCCCACATTGGTCGGCCCGCCAGACCGATTAGGGCTAGGGCCGCGACGCGTTGAAGCGTTTCGCGTGTCCGAGGAGACCACGCGGGCCCTTAGCGAGCTGGCGCGCTCCTGCCACACCACCGTCAACACTGTGCTGGAAGGCGCCTGGGCGCAGTCGCTGATGTGGCTGACCGGCCACCACGATGTCGCCTTCGGCGTCGCGGTCTCGGGGCGGCCTGCCGAGATTGCCGGGGCGGAATCGATGGTCGGGCTGCTGATCAATACCGTGCCGGTTCGGGCGAACGTTACGCCGGCAACCACCACCACCGACCTGTTGGACCAGCTGCAAAACACTCAGAACCGCACACTTGAGCACCAGCATTTGGCGCTCAACGAAATTCACCGCATCACCGGCCACGAACAGCTTTTCGACACCTTGTTCGTGTACGAGAACTACCCGATCGACACCGCGGCATTGTTGGGCGACCACGAGTGGGCTATCACCGAGGTCAACAGTCGCGAACACAACCACTACCCGTTGACGGTGGCGGCCCGCCCGGGCCTCGAACTCGGCCTGCGCGTCGAATTCGACACCGATGTCTTCGACGCGGTGAGTGTTGAAGCGTTGGTCGAGCGGTTGGAGCGGGTGTTGGCGGCGATGGTTGCCGATCCAGGGCAGCCGTTGTCGTCAGTGGATGCGCTCGATGAGGGCGAGCATGCGCGGTTGGATGCGCTGGGTAATCGGATGGTGTTAACCCAATCCGTGCTGCCGGCGCTTTCGGTCCCGGCGTTGTTCGCCGCCCAGGTGGCGTGTGCGCCGGAGGCGGTTGCGGTGACCGCGGGCAGCGGTTCGCTGACCTATCGCGAGCTGGACGAGGCCGCGAATCGGTTGGCGCACTTGCTGGCTGATCGGGGCGCTGGCCCGGGTGAGTGTGTGGCGTTGGTGTTGGAGCGCTCCATCGAGGCGATCGTGTCGATGTTGGCGGTGCTCAAGGCCGGGGCGGCG
>NZ_JCALCV010000036.1:0-4374 GCF_059812525.1 Mycobacterium sp. NGS51 | reverse complement strand
GATGTGTTGGGGGCGTGGCATTGCTTGTAGTGGGGCGCGGGCGGGGGCGTCGTGGTGGCGGTGTAGGTAGTCGGCCAGGTTTGCCACGGTGGAGGCGTCGAATAGGTAGCGCACGGGGACTTGTCTGTTGAGTGCTGATTGCAGCCGTGCGCTGACTCGGGTGGCGATCAATGAGTCCCCGCCCAGGGCGAAGAAGTCGTCGTCGAGTCCGACGCGGTCTAGTCCTAACACTTCGGCGAATACGTCGGCGACGATCTTTTCGGTCTGGGTCTGCGGCGCCCGGAAGGGTGTGGTGGCAAACACCGGTGCTGGCAGTGCTTTTCGGTCGACCTTGCCCGAGGAGGTCAACGGGAATTCGTCGAGCACCATGATGTGGGCCGGCACCATGTAATCGGGCAACCTTGTGCTCAACCATTGCCGCACCGCGCTGATCTTGGTGTTGGTTTGGGGATCATTGGCGTAGGTATTGCGTTGGTGGACCCCGGCAGGGGGCAGGTAGAGGTCGGTCAGCGGTGGGGTGTGCTGGCCATCGCAGTCAGCGGGGATAACCAAGACGGCATCAAGAGTGCCCGGTTGGGCACCCCAGGTGAGCGCGACGTGGTAGCCGGCGGTTTGACCCAGGCGATGCAATTGTTCGGGAGTGGCGGCCTCAGCGGCCGCGCTGGCCGCTTGAGCCACCGCATCGGCTAGCGGCAGCCCAGCGGCCAAGCCGGCTTCGATACCGACATCAGTGATCAGTCCGGCGCGGGGAATGTCGGTGATGCGCACGGCGTCTGGACGTTGCGATATCAACTCGGCATGCAATCCACTAAGGCCGGCGCATTGAGTCCATGCCCAGCTGGGTGCACCAGCCAATGAACGAACCGCCGTGGGGGTCTTGTGGATGGTGACGTCATAGCGGTACCGGGTCAACTCGTTGTCGGCCAGCCCACATTTGACTTCGATATCGAGCCCGGCCACCGATGCATGGTCGGCGGCCCAGGTGGTGAAAAACTCTGGAGCCAGCAGTAATTCAGGCTCACCAAGCACGGCGCGATGGACTCGTTGACGAATCTCAGCGGTGTCCTCACCGGTGGTGCGGGCCAGCGCGACACCGGTCTGAAACGCGCTTTGCAAGCTGTGGTTACGCACATCGCCGATGAACAACGCCCCACCCGGTGCCAGCAATCGCATCGCCACCACCAACACATCGGTCAGATACCCCGCACTGGGGAAATACTGAACCACCGAGTTGAGCACCACCACATCGAAATGGCCCTCCGGCAGCCCATCGGCCACATCGGCCGGCTGCACCCGCAACTGCACCCGATCCCCCCACGGCTGCCCAGCCCCCAGCGCCTGCAGCCGCTGAATCGTGGGCGCAGAGAAATCGGTACCCCAATACTCCACACACACCGGGGCGATCTGCGACAACACCAGCCCAGAGCCCACGCCGATCTCCAACACCCGCCGCGGCCCCAGAGCCATGATCCGATCCACCGTGGCCGACCGCCACTCCACCATCTCCTCAAGCGGAATCGGATCATCGGTGTAGCTGCTATTCCACCCCCGGAAATCCATACCAAACCCCGACACCGCAACATCAGCGTCATAGAGCTTGTCGTAGATGTGTTGCCACTGGCCAACAATCTCGGCCTCGTCATCAGCAACAGTGACGGTGTGCTCAAGAGCCACATAGGCGACCAAATGCGAGCCAGTGTCACCGTGATGCACAGTGGCCGCGCCCTGGATGACCTGCGGACAAGCCAACAGCGCGTTTTCAATTTCCCCCAACTCCAGACGCTGTCCACGCAACTTGATCTGAGTATCGGCCCGACCCAGATACTCCAAAGTGCCCGCAGACGTCCAACGCACCACATCACCGGTGCGATACATCCGCGCCCCCGCACCCCCATAGGGGTTGGCCACAAACCGTTCCGCAGTCAACTCCGTGCGCCCGATGTAACCGTGGGCCAACGCCGGCCCCGCCAAATACAACTCACCCACCACCTTGACCGGCGCCGGACTCAGCCGCCCATCAAGCACCAACGCACTAACCCCCGGAATCGGGACACCAATACTGACCGGCTGCCCCGCCACCAACGCACCACAGCTAGCCCAAATCGTGACCTCGGTCGGACCATAGGCGTTAAACATCCGCCGACCCGGCGCCCAAGCGGCCACCAACTCCCCCGCACAGGCCTCCCCACCAGTGATCAACGTGCCCAACCCATCTAGACGAGCGCGATCCAACGACGCCAGCACCGTCGGAGTCAACAACGCCGCACTGACCCGCTGAGCCTGCAACAACGCAGCCAACGCCTCCCCGCCATAAACATCCGCAGACGCCACCACCAACGCCGCCCCCGACGCCACCGCCAACAACCACTCAAACACCGACGCATCAAAAGTCGGCGCAGCCACCATCAACACCCGCGCACCCACGCCCAACCCGAACACCTCACGATGGGCCGCCGCCACCCCCAACAGACCCGCGTGACTGACCGCCACCCCTTTAGGAACACCAGTAGATCCCGAAGTGAAGATCACATACGCGGTGTTATCCACTCCCAACGGAGCCAACCGCTGAGCATCGACAATCGGATCCGCACTACCCCCGCAAAGATCCAACCCGTCGACGCGCAGCACCGGCCGCGGCCCAGCCGCCACCAAAACATCAACACCGCAAGTCAATACACACACAGCCCCTGCCGCATCCAACACCGCAGCAACCCGCTCCACCGGATGAGCCCGATCCACCGGCACATACACCCCACCAGCCTTGAGCACCGCCCACCACGCCACCACCAACTCCACACACCGATCCATCGCCACGCCCACCGCACGCTCAGGACCCACCCCCACCTCAATCAGCACCCGCGCCAACCGCGTCGAGCACCCATCAAGCTCGCCATACGACAGCCGCCGGCTACCATCGATGACCGCCACCGCACCCGGATCGGCAGCCACCGCCGCCGCCAACAACTGCGGCGCCACCCCCACCGGCGCACCCACCCCCACACCAGACCACCCCGCCAGCACCAAATCCCGCTCACCGGCATCCAGCAACGACACCTCACCCACCACCACCGAGGCATCAGCAGTCACCGCCTCGACCACCCGCCCAAACCAAGCCACCAACCGCTCAACAGTGGCCCGGTCAAACAAATCCGTGGCATACAACACCACCCCCGCAGCCATCGACGCACCCGGATCCTCAGTAGCCACCTCACTTAACTCAATATCCAGATCAAATTTGGCGGTGCGAGTAAACACCGCCAACGGCTCAACACCAACCCCATCAAGCACCATCTCGGGACGCACATTGTTCTGGAAGGCCATCGCCACCTGAAACAGCGGATGATGCGCCGCAGAACGCACCGGATTGAGCTGCTCAACCAACAACTCAAACGGAACATCCTGATTGCTATAGGCATCCAGCGCCTTCTGACGCACCCGCTCAAGCACATCACTGAACCGATGCCCAGAACTGACACCCACCCGCAACACCCACATATTGACGAAAAACCCGACCAAATCATCAAGCGCCGCATCCGCCCGCCCAGCAATCGGCGAGCCCATCACCACGTCATCACCGGCCCCAACCCGGTGCAACACCACCGCCAACACCGCCTGCAACACCATCGAAGCCGTCGCATTATGCGCAGCCGCCACCCGCTTAACCCCCGCCCACACCAGCGGGTCAATACGCAACTCCACCGCTTCACCGCGATAACTAGGCACCGGCGGACGAACCCGATCCGTCGGCAGCGACACCACCTCAGGCAGATCAGCCAACTCCTGCAACCAATACCGCAACTGCCCAGCAATCACACTGCCCGGATCAGACTCCACCCCCAACCACTCCTGCTGCCACAACGCATAATCGGCATAATGCACCGCCAACGGCACCCACCCCGGCGCCTGCCCCACACACCGACTGGCATAAGCCGCCCCCAAATCCCGCGCCATCGGAGCCAACGACCAACCATCAAAAGCAATGTGGTGCACCACAATACCCACCACATACTGCTCACACCCCACCGCAAAAATCTGCACACGAATCGGAATCTCAGCCGACAAATCAAACCGATACCCCGCCAACCCCACCAACGCCGCCACCACATCGCCCTCCGGCAACGACACCACCGCCGCATCCCCGACCCGCCACATCCCCGACCGAGCCGGCAACACCTCCTGGAACGGCACACCATCCACATCAGGAAAAACCGTCCGCAACGACTCATGACGCGCAATCACATCATCAAGCGCCGCCCCAAACGCCTCAACATCCAACGCCCCACTAATCCGCAACGCAGTCGGCATGTTATACGTCGCAACCCCACCCTCAAACCGATCGATAAACCACAACCGACTCTGCGCAAACGACAACGG
>NZ_JCALCV010000035.1:0-13420 GCF_059812525.1 Mycobacterium sp. NGS51 | reverse complement strand
GCCGTGGGCGCGCCGGCACACCGCTGGAGCTTGGGCGGCGCTGTTGGCCGGGCCGGCCGCGTATGGCTGGACGCCGCGCGATCTCAACGCGCTCATTACCGACTGGGCCGCGGTGACCGGCCGGCGCATCCCCGATCACCCGCACAAGCCGATCGGACTGCTGGGCGCGATGCTGGCCTGGCATGGCCGCGAGCACTTGGCCGAGCGTCCGGCCGCCCTGGATGAGGCGCGCGAGGTCGCCGAGCGTGCCGCACACCGCGCGCACCTGGCCGCGCAGCGCGCCGCACACGGGGAGCATGAGCGCGCCCGCGCCGCGGGCCGCGCCGCGCTGGGCGGACCTGGGCATGCCGCGGCGCGGGCGGTCGCAGCCGAGGCGGCGCGCCGCGGCGCGCACAAACGCACTCACGTCGTCGCCGAAGCGGCCGCACAGCGCGCGGCCGCGGTGGCCGCGGCCCGCACGCATCGGCGCGGGCCGGGGCCGCTGGGCTAGTGGTTGTCGAGCCCGTCGCCGCCGAGGCCCGGCCAGTCGCGCTGATCGCAGCACATCACGTCGAGGCGCGGCAGCCGCGGCAGCGGTGTCCCGTACACCAGCCAGTCGAGCACCCGTTCCCCACCGGGCTGGGCGCGGCGCACCAGCAGCTCGGTCACCTTCGCCTCGACGCTCATCGGTTCCCTCCGCTTCGTGCGGGCTGGCGTGATGTTCCCATCATCAACCCGCGAAGCGGTGCCCAACCTGGGTCACGGTGACGTATCTGGGTGCGCTGGATGGCGCCACCGGCGGATGCCCACTGCGCTTCGGTAGCCGCCCTAACCTTCTTCCCGAAGCTTGATTGTTAGCTGCGCTTAGCAGCGCCCGGCTTGGCGGCGTGGGTGGCGTGGGTGAGGTAGTCGGCCATGCTGATCTTTCCGGCCGCGAACGCGACCAGATTGGTGATCTCGCCGGCGGTGGGGTGGTGGCCCTCTAAGACGCTGTTGGCGATGACGTCGCGTAGGGCGCGCCGGTCCGCCGGCGCCAGCTCAGCGGACAACTCGTCGACGGTGCGCCACAGCGCCGCCAGCTCCTTGTCATCACCCACCGCCACACCTTCAGTCAACCCTTCCGCAGGTTTATCCGCCTCATCTTTTGCCAAATCCCCTGCACACAGGGCTTTCCTTAGCTCCTACCGCTGGCCCTGCCCAGCAAACCATCCGCCCTCACCCGCGTGTCGCTACGGCACATTTGCACAAGGGTGTGCGAGGGTGGCGGTGCTGCCCGTCAGGCAACCACCCCGACAGGTTTGGTGGGCGGCTCGAAAGGCGGTGACGGGCAGCGGTGTTGACGATTGCGAAGTTGTCGCGGTGGTCGATCAACTATTACAACGACACCGCGCGAGCGGCTGGCCAAGCGGCGCGTGATGCGTGTTCAGCGGGTGGTGGGCTGGGGGAGTATTACGGCGAGCATGACACCCGGACCCCGGTGTGGGTGTGCGTCGGCGACGCGCACAAGGCGGCTGAACTGGTCGGGTTGAGCGACGCTGAGCGGGCTGGCGGGGAGGCCGATCCGGCGGTGGTGGCGCGCTGGCTTGATGACGGAATCGCCCCCAGCGGCGGGTGCGGTCGGGCGCTGGGCAAGGGTGCGGTGCATGGGTTTGATTTGACGTTTTGCGCGCCCAAAAGTGTGTCGCTGATCCGTGCGTTGCGCGGTGATGACGTTGCGGAAAAAGCGGTGCTGGCCGCGCACGCCACCGCCATCGCCGAAGCGCTGGAGTACCTCTCGCAGCATGCCGGCTATACCCGGGTGCACAACCCCGTCACGGGCGAAAAAGACCTGGTTCGGTTGCCCGGTTTGGTCGCGATCGCCTACCAGCACGAGACGTCGCGGGCGGGGGATCCGCACCTGCACACTCACGTGTTGGTGCCCAACCGCCAGGCCCGCGGCGACGGGAAACTGGTGTCGGTTGATGGCACGTCGCTGTATCACGAAGCCAAAGCCGCCGGGGTGATTTATCAGGCCACGCTGCGCCGGGAACTGCACCGCTCGTTGGGCATGGAGTGGGCGCCGGTCGACCCGCACACCGGGATGGCCGAGCTCGCCGGCATCGACCCGAAAAGCATCGCCGCGTGGTCACAACGGTCGAGTGCGCTGCGCGAATGGGCGGCGAACCATCTGGTCGTCGTCGACGCCGCCGCAGGGCCCTCGGCGGGGCAGTTGGCGGCCGCGCAAAAGGCCACCCGCCCGACCAAACCCGAACAACTGGCGTGGGCACAACTGGCGGCGATGTGGCAAGCGGATGCGCGGGGTGTACGGTTTGATCGCGAAGCCTTCCAGGAGGCGCGCAAGGCGCGGCGGGCGTGGGGTGCGGCGGCCACAGCGCCTTTTGATCGGCGGCGGTTGTTGGGGGCGGCCGAGGCGATGGACAAGGCGACGTTCACCCGCGCGGATCTGGTGGAGTTGATGGGCGCGCAGCTGCCCGTGGATGTCGAGCGCTCGCCTCGGGAGATGGTCGAGGCCGCCGTCGACGCGCTGGGAATGCGGGTCACCGCGGCGCGGGCCGCGCCTCAACGCGAGGGCCATGAACGCTTCACCCTCGGGGTGTTCCTCCACGAAGAGCAGGCCGTGTTGGACCTTGTGGACGCCGAAGATGTGCGGGCGCAGATCTGGGTCACCGACGAGGACACCGCGGGGTTGTCGGCCGATCAGGCCCGCGCGGTGTGTGCCATTGCGGGCTCGCCGTGGCTGGTGTGTCCACTCAGTGCGCCGGCCGGGGCGGGCAAGACCACCTCGCTGCGCGCGCTGGCCAGCGCGGCGCGCCGGTTCCGGGGTCAGGTGATCGTGATCGCGCCCACTGGCAAGGCGGTCGATGTGGCGGTGCGCGAGGGGGCGGGGGATGTCGGCTACACCGTGGCCAAGGCTGTCAAGTCGTTGCGGGAGGGCACGTTGACGGTGCGCCGGCCCGGCGTGGTGGTCGTCGATGAGGCCGCCATGGTGGGCACCGAGGATTTGGGCGCGCTGCTGGCCGCCACCACGACCGCCGGTGTCAAGTGTGTGTTGGTCGGCGACGCCCATCAACTGGCCCCGGTCAAGGCCCGTGGGGGCATGTTCGCCCAACTCTGTGAAGACCTGCCCTGGACGCAGAAACTGTCTGAAGTGTGGCGCATGCGCGACCCCGACGAACGCTCCGCGTCGTTGGCCGTGCGGGATGGTGGGCCGGCCCCGGTGCGCCGCGCCGCCGCGTGGTACCGGGCGCATGGCCGGTTGCGCACCGGGGATCCGATCGCGATGGCCGCCGACGCCCTGGCCGCCTATCGGGCCGACACCGCGGCGGGCAAGGATGCGCTGCTGATCTGCGACACCAAGGAGATGGCCGATGCGCTTAACCGGCGCATCCACGACGAATCGATTGACGCCCAGGCGCCCACCGTCACCGCGGCGCGCGGACATCGCATCGCCAAAGGCGATGTGATCATCAGCCGCCGCAACGACCCGGCCATCCCGGTCGTCGAGGCCACCGACATCACCACACCCGCCGCCGATCCGGTGCGCAACGGGCAACGCTGGCGCGTCTTGGCTGTCGACCCGGAGAAGCACCGCATCGCCGCCCGCCGGCTCGACGACGGCGCGCGCACCGTGTTCTCCGGGGACTACCTACACCAGCACGTCACCCACGGCTATGCGGTCACCGTGCACTCGGCCCAAGGGGTCACCGCCGAGACCACGCATGCCGTGCTGGGCGAAACCACCACCCGCTCGCTGCTGTATGTCGCGTTGACCCGCGGCCGCCACACCAACCATGCCTACCTGTATGAGCGTTTGGCCGGCGAAACCGAACACGAACACGCCGACCAACAGCCCGGTGTGCATGTGGCTCGTCGCGGCACCAGCGCCGAGGCCGCTCAGCTGGTGCGCGGCATCATCGCCAATCGCGACGAGCGGGCTCGCACCGCCCACGACATCGCCGCCCACACCCAGGACCGCGCCCGGCTACCCAAGCGCGTCCAACGCCTGCTCGACCGCCGTGATCGGGCTGTACAGCAGCGATGGGCCGCCTACAGAAACTGGCACGGCCAGCGCGTCGAGCAAGCCCTCGAACACCAGCACTGGCTCGACCAGCACCGCAGCCGCAGCCAATACCAGAGCCTCGACTCCGGACTCGAACTCTAAAGCCTGGATTGATTGCGCGCGTGCGCTTGATCGGATCAGGCCATCGCCCGGCACTCTTGAGCGCAGCGGCGACACGACTCTGCGCAGGCGCGGCAGTGATCGTTGTCGTACTTGTCGCACTCGGCCGCGCACGCATCACAAATCTCTGCGCACAGCTGGCACAACTGGGCCGCCCAACGCGACCCGCGGGACACCAGCGTCACACACACCGCGCAAATCGCTGCGCAGTCTAGGCATAACCGGGCGCAGTCGGCCATCTTCGCGTCGTTGACGCAACAGTTGTAGGCGCACGCTTCGCACGCCGCCTGACATTTCGCGCACGCATCCAGACAGGCCTGGTTGGCCGTTACCGCCATGACAGATCTCCTCACTCGTCGGTACCCCGTGAGGGTATAAGCTAGCAGCCCCTCGTAAGTCGAGTAAACAGTTGGCTTTTCGAACTTTGAGTTAATCCCCGGTGGGTTCCAGTTGGGGTGCGTGCAGTGTCATCGGCGGCTTCGTGGTGGCACGATCGGGTCAATGCCTGGATCCGAAGCGCACCGCCCCGCCACGTGCGATGAGGAGCTGCTGTGCTGTCTAGGACCAGGGTTTCCCGCGTTGGCGGGCAGCGATCCTGACCGTGTGGTGAGGATCCGCGATGAGGTGGCGCACGGGTTTGCGGCGCTAGCCGACGTGACCCGAGCGGTGTCGTTCTTCGGTTCCGCGCGCACCCCGCCGGATCATCCGTACTACCAGCTGGCGCGCACGCTGGCCGCACGGCTGGGGGCCTTGGGGTTCGACATCATCACCGGCGGTGGGGCCGGGATCATGGAGGCCGCCAACCGGGGCGCCCGCGAGGCGGGGGTGCGCTCGATCGGCCTGGTTATCGAGCTGCCCTACGAGCAGCGCATGAATTCATTTGTGGATCTCTCGCTGGAGTTTAAGTATTTTTTCGTCCGTAAGCTGATGTTGGTCCGCTACGCGTCGGCGTTTGTGGTGTTTCCGGGCGGCTTTGGCACGCTTGATGAGCTGTTCGAGGCGCTCACGCTCATCCAGACCCAGAAGATACGACACTTCCCGGTCGTGCTTGCGGGCTCGCAGCACTGGGGCGGACTAGAGCAGTGGATCCGGACCCAGCTGCTTGAGCTGGGAATGATTTCGCCAGACGACGTCCAGCTGCTCGTGGTCGCTGACGATCCCTACGAGATTGGCGAGGTCATCGAGGGTGGGCTTCGTCGCCAGCTACAGACCTATCGCCCAACCACGCCGTGAGCGAATCGCCGAGATCATGAAAGGCGCCGACCCGCGACTGCGTTGCTTAGCTGCCGTCTGCGCCGACGTCGGTGGGGAACAAAAGTTTTCGGGATTGGTGTGTTTGTTTGGTGGACTGGCAGAAGTGATGGACTCAGACGCGGGCATGGCGTGGCTGCTGGCTGACGCGGCAGGGCCATGCCTAACCGGTGACCAGCGCGCGATGGTGTTTGTCGAATTGGGTTGCGGGGAAAATCATCTGGCGATCGAGAGGATTCTTAATGCCGTCGTAGAAAACGGCTGCCCGTTGTCGACTGCCGTGCTGGCGGCTCTCACGGAATGGCTGGATTTATACGTCGGCAGCCCCGAGGAGCGGCTGCTGCGGGACCTGGTCCTCCAGGTCCGTGCGCAACGACCCGACTTCGAATCGGGACAGCATTGCGATTAACGTGCGGCCACGCCGATCGACGGCTTTGCCGTGTGGGGGGCCGCCACCTTGCCAGGGGGTATGCGACCGCCCTGGCCAGCGGCGCGGCACGCACTCCCGTAAACGGTGAGCGTGGACTTTCCGAGAGGCAGACCGACGCACACCTCCGTAGCTGTCGGGCCGAAATCAGCAACTCTGAGGGCTTAACCAGCGGACCACCAAGCCGTCCACGGCTTTACGCGTCGTGGAATCAGGAGTGCCGATAGGCATCGTGTCAGGACGTTTGTCGGTTTTGGAACGCAACGCATGGCGCGCCGGGCCAACCATCTACGGCGCACGCGCCTACACCGCATTATGCCGGATTCGCCAGCACACCCTTCTGCACGAAGCGACGATGTCGGTGACACTACTGGCTGTTTGATACCGTACCCGGGCGGGGTACAGATACCCGCAGGGGGTACAAACCAGACTGTGACGATGCTCGTCTCAGCGGGAATGCGACGCGCATACGCACCCAAAAAATTGCTGCCCGACACATAGATCCCAACGACGACGACGGTGCGGCACACATACACCGGGCGGCGCCGGCGGCGACGAATGTGAGAAAGGACAGGAGGCGTCTGTGGCTATCGATCGACGAACTCGCATGAGTCTTATCGCGGTCGCTGTGATCAGTGTGATGGTGGTGGCCGTGGTGGCCGTGGTGATCGGGCGAGGCGATGACCACAATGGTGCGCTGCCCGCAGCGTCGGTCCTGCGCGCGGAAACGCCTGCGACCGTCACTGTCACTCCGGGCCCCGACGCGGTGAACGTTGACCCGCTGGGCGCGGTCATGGTGAGCGCGGCCAACGGCACCCTGTCCGATGTGCAGATGGTCAACGACCAAAACACGCCGATCCCGGGTGTTATGACCCCTGACCACCTGGTGTGGAAGCCCAGCGTGCCGCTGGGGTATGGCCGCAGCTACACCCTCACCGTGGCCAGTCGCGGGCCGACGGGAACTTTCGCGTCGCAGATGTCGAGGTTCACCACGCTTACACCCAGCAATCAGGCTGCGGTGTCGCTGACCACGACGTCGGGTGCGGCGCTGCGCGACGGCGGCACCTACGGGGTGGGCACGGTCATTGTCGCCCACTTCGATGAACCCATCATCGATCGCACGGCCGCGCAGCGCCGACTGACCGTGACGACCGCTCCGGCCGTGGACGGCTCCTGGTATTGGGTTGATGACCAGAACGCCCATTGGCGCCCGGAGCACTACTACGCGGCGGGCACGAAAATCACCGTGGCGGCCAACATCTATGGCGCGCCGCTGGGTGGCGGACTGTACGGCCAAGAGGACCAGCAGACCTCGTTCACCATCGGTGACTCGCATGTGTCTATCGCCGACGACAACACGAAACAGGTCAACGTTTACAACAACGGCGTTCTGGTGCGCACCATGCCCACCTCGATGGGCATGGGTGGCACGCAAACCGTCGCCGGGCAGACCCTCACGTTTTGGACCCCACCCGGCGTGTACACGGTGATGGATAAGTCCAATCCGGTCGTGATGGATTCGTCTACCTATGGCTTGCCCGTCAATTCCCACCTCGGCTACCGCGAGACCATCAACTACGCCACCCGCATCAGCCCCGACGGGATCTATCTTCACCAACTCGACAGCACCGTGTGGGCCCAGGGCAACACCAACACTTCCCATGGCTGTCTAAACCTCAACGGCGACAACGCCAAATGGTTCTTCGGGTTTTCCCAACCCGGCGACATCGTCGAGGTCCGCAACACCGGGGGCCCGCCCCTGTCGTTGCAGAACAACGGTGACTGGAGTGTGCCCTGGGCGCAATGGCAGGCCGGAAGCGCCCCCGCCTGACCCGGCCGGGTGCTCTTCAAGACACGGCACGGGCTCCGTCAACGGTAGTCGCTGTCTCGTTGTAGAAACGCCGCTGCTCAAAACGTTTGCAGCGCTTGGCTCGCCAGATGAACCAAATCTGTCGCGGCAGTTTGGCCCAGGGCGCCGACGCCAGCCGTGATGGCGTAAAGGAGAAGCTGCTTTAACCGGCTGGGATTTGGTTGAGGCTCAGCGGCTTCCCTTTTGATCTCCACGGCGATCTGATGGGCGTGCTCCACTGCTTCAGGAGGCCCATCCGCGGCCGCCTCTAGGGCGTCGGCAACCGCCAGCGCTCTTTTAATCTGCTCGGCCACCGTGTACGTCTGGGTTGCGCCAGGGCTGCCGATAGCGACATTGGCGCTGTTACTGATGTGAATCGTGGTCGCTCCCTGTGGGTCTGCCGGGCGCGTTACCGCCCCGCACCGACTTTCCCGCATCAGCTAGCGCCTCGCCCTTGGCGGTGATGGATGGGCGCACCACACCATGGCCCCAAGATGCGGTGCCACTGATGTACTCCTGGTCCCGAAGCCACTCAGAGGCCTCCGCGACCTCTTGTTGTGTCAGCGAGTCGCCTTGCCACTCAACGGCATTCGCGATGTCGTCGGCCTTCAGCACCGGGTGTCTGTTGCCATCGACCATCGCCTTGAGATACAGCCATTTCAGGACCGCGTCCCGCACGCTCCATACCCGGTCAATCGGACTACTCGTCATCTCTTCCCCATCTTGTTCTCTGCTTCCATTCAGAGCCCGGTACACCGTCGAGCGCCCGACCAGCAAGGTGTCAGCGATCTCGGCCACCGGCATACCGGCGGCGGCCAGCTCTCGCGCGTGAGCCAGTCGGCGCCCCCTCAACGCCGGCGGTCGGCCGCCAATGCGGCCTCGAGCACGCGCGGCGGCCAGGCCCCCCATCGTGCGTTCGTGGTTAATGCCGCGCTCGAACTCGGCGAGCGCCCCAAACACATGCAACACCAGCCGGCCGGTGGCGCTGCTGGTGTCGATCTCCTCGGCCAGCGACCGTAGCCCTACCCCGGCGGCCGCCAGATTTTCCACCAGGCCGAGGAGATGCGGCAGCGAACGGCCTAGCCGATCTAGCCGCGTAACAACCACGGTGTCGCCCGCGACGACGGCCGCCACCAGTTCATCCAGGCCCGGGCGGCGCGCACGGGCCCCAGAGGCCACATCGGTCCATACACGCTCGCACCCGGCCGCCCGAAGTGCGTCGATCTGCCCGGTGAGGCTCTGATCGCTCGTCGATACTCGCGCATATCCCAGCAGTGGCACGAACATGGTTGTATCAGCCGACACCGACAACTTTCGGCACGCGTTTTTGGGACACGAAACGTCCAGGTCAGCCGAACACCACGGCGGTGTCCCAAAAACCTTCGTTATCGGGACGGGGTAACTCGATAGTCCACACAATGGGGTCATGGGTGGCAGGGGGGCCGACTCGTCGGCGCGGCCTGTGTGGAGGCGCACTGGGTACAAGTTTTTCCCGTACGCGGCGCAGCAGTCGGGTCGGTGGTGGGTGCTGCGCTTCAACTACTGCTTCCCCGAGCACGACATGTACACGCTGTTCATCGACGGCAGCCCTGCTGCCGACATCACCCCCGGCCGCGCCGATAAACGGCCGCTGGTGTCGAGCATCTTTGCGCTCAAGCCTTTTCGCCGCGACGCCGGCGAGCCAGTGTTGGCGCCGGAGCTCGCAGAGACCGCGGTGCGCGCGGTGGCCGAATACGTCGTTTACGGCAGTGAAGTCGGCGACCCCTGCGGCCGGTGTGACCACTTGGCCGATCACGACCCTATGACCCGACAGCACTACGACGCCGCGCCATGACCCACTGACTCTTAATCAGCGGGTCCGAGGTTGGAAACCCTGACGGGCCATGCCCGGCCAGTAACCCTTCGGTTAACAGTCGCTTGGTAGGTCAAAGGCCATTCGTTATTGAGAAGCGCCTTAGTGCAAATGACGTAATTACGTCCTTACGTTATCCGCTAACCACTGGCTTGCTAGGTCAGTCAGGATTTTGCTCATGCTCGTATCGCGGTCCAGCGCAGCTTGCTTGAGCGCCCGGACAGTCGCACGCGGCAGGTACACAGTGGCACGCTGCATGTCGTCGGCCGGCGACCGGAACGCCGCGGCTACAGGTTTGACCGGCTCCCTCTGGACGCGGGCGGCCATCTTCGAGGACAAATCAGACACCGACCACCGCCCCGATCAACTCAGTCAGCACGTCGTCATACCCATGCAACGGGCCCGGTGTGATCCCATACGCACGACGAATACCCTCCCGGCGCACGATCGGCGTACCAATCACCGGCACGCCTTCGCCCTCCAGAAGCACCCGCACCTCATCGGCCAAACGCGTACGCAGATCGACAGCCGTCAGCAAGACAGCAGTTGGACGATGCGCGGTAATCTCCAACGTCGGCCATACCCGGCGAACGTCCAGCGGTGACGCCCCAGTCGGGACCACCACCAAGTCAGCAATATCGATGGCCTCCTGAATGACCTGAGCTGTGCCCGGAGGTGTGTCGACGATGGTTACCTCCTGATCACAGTCGGCGCGTAATGGCCGACCGGCGGCCACCACCGGGAATGGCAGCGGATCATCGCTACGAGCGTCTGCAGCCCACTCCAGAGCTGAGCCTTGAGGGTCGGCGTCGATTAGCACGACGTCAATGCCGCGGCGGTGGGCAGCGGTGGCGAGGTATACCGCGGTGGTCGTCTTGGCTACGCCACCCTTTGTGTGGACCAGAGAAATTATGGGCATGGCGCCGAACAATACGTCACGACGTAATGACGGCACTACGTCAACACGCCATGTCGTAATAACGCAATTACGCAATTACGCTCCCGTGGGATAGGACCCGGCCCGGCCTTACGGGCGGGCTTCTGGGGGCCAGACGTGGATCTGCGCGGCTGTCCCCGCCTACACACCTGGGCCGTCAAGACGTAATTACGTCATTGCACCAAGACGTCCCCTTCCATGCTCCGCACATTGTGGTGAACGTGAGGGTGGTGGTTGTCAAGGCCACGCCGCTGCGCGATCGACCAGGTCGAGCCTTGACAGCCACCGCCCTCACGCACAAACACAGCGGCCAGTACGAGGAAGGGCAGGGAACGGAAGGACAAGCCGGAGGTTATGGAAGCAAACGCCTCATGTCCTACATATGTCATACACTAAGGGGGTGTCCGAGATGATCTGGCCACCCGACGCGGTAACCCACATGTGGGACCACCATCAGACCACCGTGGCGATGGCAGCCGAGGCCCTGGACGATCCCGACGTCGTGGCGTTCATCCCTGACCCCAAGAGCCGCTCGGGCAAAAGCAGCCGGTTCATCGGCTACTCACCGACCGCCGAACGCCTTCTTGTCGTCATCGTCGTCGACCACCACGGCCAGCACTATGGCGCCAACTGCTGGCCCGCCAACCCCACTGACCAACGCATATATCGCGAAAGGACGGAGCAATGAGCAGCGAACTCAACGATCTCCTCAACGAGGCCCGGGAGCTGGAAGACGTCGACAGCTCCGAGTACACCGCCGCGCCGGCCACTCACCCCAACCGTGACAAGGCCGCAATCCTCACTGTCCGGCTTACCGAGGAGGAAATGGCGCGGCTACGCGCGACCGCTGAAGAACGTGGCCTACCCGTCTCCGCCGTCGTACGCAGCGCCATCGCCCACGAGCTATCAACACAGCCCGATGACGGCACTCGCGCCCTTATCACCGCGCTACATGAGCACAACCTGGCCGTCGTCAAAACCCGATAAAGATGTCACATGCTGGTCCTACCGTGAGCCGTATGAATGCAGCCGAGCACTGGCAAGCCTGGCTTGACCGCTACGGCGACGACTACGCCACCGACGAGGAGCGCCGCGCCGCCTACCGCGACTTCAAAGCTAACCTCCGCCCGATTCACGGAAATGTTCTCAGCTGGCGACGAGGATCACGGCAGCCCATAATGGGCGCCGCGACGGCGATTTCCGGCCGTGAGAAGGGGCAATGATGTTCGAGAGATTTCCCGCCCATGCCCGCCGGGCCGTCGTGTGGGCACAAGAAGAGGCGCGGATGCTCAACCACGACTACATCGGCACCGAGCACTTCCTACTCGGGCTCATCCACGAAACCGACGGCGTAGCCGCGCAGTCACTTCAAACGTTCGGTATCACGTTGGAGGACGCGCGCAGCGCCGTCGAGAACACCATCGGCCGCGGAGAGCACCCAGCCTTCGGGCACATCCCGTTTACCCCCGCAGCCAAGCACACCTTGGAACAGAGCTTGCGCGAAGCGCTGCAGCTCAACCACGACCACATCGGCACCGAGCACCTATTGCTTAGCCTCATCGCCACCGGTGACGGCGATGGCCCGAAACTGCTTGCCTCTCTTACCGAATCGAGCAGCGATGAACTACGCCGGCAGATACTCGATTATCTCGCCGGCTAGCCACCAGAATCTCCGACGAGCTGAGCGCAAGGCGCGGCGCTGCTGAAAGCCACCGGCGTCTGCGGTCCTGGTATTTCAAGAGCGCTGTACAGCTTGATCCCGAAAACATCACGGCCTAACGGCGTGTCGTCGCCGTATAACAGTTACGGCGGGGGAGGATCTTTCTATGGCTCAACCGCACAAGGGCGACCGGGTCCTGATCGGTGTTCGCCCAACACTGCCCGTCTATGACGAAGTCCGCCGACGCGCGGCCGCGCTGGGCATGAGCATGTCGCAGTACGCGGCCGACGTGCTTGCGCAGCATGTGGGCCGTCCTGATCTAGTCCGTGAGCTAAACGACAGGGAGGTGTTGCCGCTGGCGATCTGACCGCAGCCGCCCGGCTCTCGCATTGGCTGAACGTTTCGCCGGGCAGATGTGACAGCTCAATAAACGGCGAAACCCCCGGCCTGGCCGCCGAGGGTTTCCGCTTCCCCGAAGGGACTTGCTTTGGATCGCAGGTCTCACGGTAGCGCATACCCGTTTCAGGTTCCAGAGGACGCGCAACACCGTGACTTTTCCGAAATTGCTTGCCCGCCGTATCGCGGCTGCACTTCGCTGCGGCCGCGTCGTGGTGTGGTGTGTACGCGGCCGTGGGCGGCGCGGTTGGCGGCCGCCGAGCATGAGCACCGCCGGCGATCCGAGGCGGCGGCTGTCGCGGCGATTGTGCTCGAGCTCGGCGAGGCCCCGTATGCGGGTGTGCCGTGTTGGACCGGGCGGCTTGAGCGGTGGGCTAGGTGGACGGTTGCGGTGGCCTATGACTGCCGCTACGACGCGCAGGTGCGTCCGGTGATGCCGGGTAACCCGATCAGCCGCCGAGCGTTGTTGGCGATCGCGCGGGCCCGTGCCCGCTATGCCGATCACGCCACCGGGCGGAACTGTCGGCCGTCTAATGAGCGGCTGGCGGCCGATACCGGCTACTCGGTGCGTACGGTGCAGCGCGCTGACACTGTGCTGCGGCTGTTGGGGGTGGCTACTGAGGTGCTGCGTGGCCGGCAGCGCACCCGGGTGGAGCGGCTGGCGTCCTGGCGGGTGGGGGACCGCGGTCGCGGTTGGGCGTCGGTGTGGGCGCTGCACGACAATCCGCAGCTGGCCCGGTTTGTGCAGCGGCTGTCACCCCACCCGCGAAGCGGTCCCGTAAGGGATCAACCTTCCGGTAAAGACGTGGTTACTACCGGCCCCGGTGGCCCTGCGGGCCGCCGGCAGAGCGGCGCTGTGCGCCGCCGAGCACCCGATGGCGGGGGGTTG
>NZ_JCALCV010000034.1:0-16897 GCF_059812525.1 Mycobacterium sp. NGS51 | reverse complement strand
GTAGACCCGCGACCACGACGGCGCACGTCAACGCGCTGCCGGATGAGATCTGTGCTGCCGCAGCAAACTGACCCGGTGCGCCAACCACGTTGTAATTCTCGGTGGTGTGCTCCAAGAACCGCTCCACGATCCTGATCCGAGCCTCGATTGTGTCGTGGCCCAGCTTGCGGCACAGTTTGCTGCTTGCGCCATCCGTCGAGCATTTCCTGCACCGTCCGCGCCTCGATGTGCAGCAGCGGAACTGACCCAACAACATAG
This sequence comes from Mycobacterium sp. NGS51, assembly GCF_059812525.1. Lineage (NCBI taxonomy): Bacteria > Bacillati > Actinomycetota > Actinomycetes > Mycobacteriales > Mycobacteriaceae > Mycobacterium > Mycobacterium sp. NGS51. The sequence continues at coordinate 16,639 of NZ_JCALCV010000034.1, read as the reverse complement.
ACGCGACCGCTCTTATCGACTGGCAAATCATCGGCCTCCGAACCGGTTTCATCTGACGAATCTTTGAATCACCGCATGAATCAATATCTCATACCGGCAGGTAAGCGCGTCAACCTTCGAACCCATGTTGTGGCGGATCGGCAGGACCCAGACACTCCGCGTCTATCGGAATCACCACCCGTATGCCTAAAAGCTCCGCCCAGCAGCCAATTTCGTGATCGACGATGATGCGCCTACGAACCCATCAATGGGTTAGGTCTGTGCTGATTCATCTCATGAAAACGGCAAGCGTATTTAATGGATATTAGCAATTATCCATCAATAACACCGCATATCGCCTCGGATGAATCACCGCCCACCTATCCCATTGATGGGTTCATTAACGCGTCTTCGATCACGAAACATACTACTAGGCCTCGGACTGCTTACTTGCGACCAAAACATCTGGGGCCACAACGATTTGCGTCAGTAACCGACCCCGATCCGTGAGCCGATACATCGCCAGCTGGGCCTGCCGACGCGAGGTCGCCATGCCGGCAACCTTGAGCTGCCGCAGATGATGCGACACCAGCCTCTGCGAGTGCCCAGCGAGCCAAGCCACATCGCGCACACACAACTCGTTACCGCGCAGCAGCGCCGTGGCGATGGTCAACCGCGTCGGATCACCCAATGCCCGCGCACCCACTGCAGCCGACTCGATCCGATCCGCACCGGGTAACGACGATCGGATCTTCTCCGCATGAGGTAGATCCAGACACAGAAGGTCACAGGTATCAACCACCGGCTTCCCCATATCCACATACTAACGTATGTGGATATGGCGTTACGACGCACACCGTTGCAGCCACCACGCAGCGCATTTATCTCGACATCGACGGCCAAGAAGTCGCCGTCTGTGGCACCGCCCTCGCTCATCAACGCCGACCGGTCACCCCAAGGGCGCCGACGACCTACGCTCAGCGTGGTCCGACGCCGAGATAAATACTCTCAAATCAGGCTAAGCTCATAATCCCCCAGCGGCCGGACACGGCGGCTTAAGCCACCGGTTTCGACCACGGTACTTCGACCGCCCATAAGCGCGCCCGGCACACCTGGACCCGGCCGAGATCGGCGCCAAGATGTCGCAATACCTTAGGTGGTCGAGGTGCACAACCTCGCTATGCAGCACCGTTTCGATGCGGGCGCGGAGCGTGCGAGAGCGGGCGTCGTCAGCGACGAGCACGTGCGCCGACAGCGACGGCTGACCGGAGGTGACCTGCCAAATGTGCAGGTTCGGGCTTGAGCACACCACCTTGCAGGTCGACCAGGCTCTCGGCGATGGACAGGCCCGCGACGAGCACTGCAGCGAATCGCACGGGCCGGTGCACCGCCCCTGATCGGTGGACCATGCCAGGCGCCCCGTCGCAGCGCGCGCCCGCCTAACTGGTAGAACGGCGTCACCTCGGCGACGACGGTTCACCGTCGAACACGTCGCCGTATCCGAGCGTGGTCGCGGTAGGGCGCGGCTTGGCGGTCACTGCGGTTGATCAGCGGCACCAAGAGGTTTAGCCCGACCGATTGGGTGGCCGGTGAATGTGCTGGCTGAGCTGATCGGGTGAGGTGAACGCTACCCCTGACGGCAAGCTCGGCGTCGTTGATCGTCGTGCCATACCCACGCAAGGTGAGCGCCGACACGACAGAAACCGCCATCCTGGCACGATTGGAGCTTCATTCCGGCGCGCGCAGCATGAATCCGACGCCACGCACGTTGTGGATCATACGGTCTCGGCCAACGTTGATCTTTTTTCGAAGATAGGAGATATACAAGTCGACGATGCTGGCGCCTCCCGCGAAGTCGTAATTCCAGACTCGGTCCAGAATCTCGGCACGAGTCAGCGCTCGGCGCGGATTGCGCATCAGGAAGCGCAGCAGTTCGAACTCGGTCGACGTCAGCGACATCGGCGTGCCGCCGCGAGTGACCTCTCGACTGGCCCCGTTAAGGGTGAGGTCGCCGACGCTAAGGATTTCATCGGCCGGCGCCAGATGGTTGGAGCGGCGAAGCAGATCGCGCAGCCGGGCCATCAGTGCTTCCAGGCTGAACGGTTTGCTCATGTAGTCGTCGGCGCCCGCGGTCACCCCAGTGGCCCGGTCCATCACCGAATCCTGTGCGGTGAGAAACAAGATGGGGGTATAGGCGTCCGATTCACGGGCCCGCTGCAGGATTTGCAGCCCGTCCATGCCTGGAAGCAGGATGTCGAGCACCAGCACGTCGGGGCCGACCTTGTCGAACTTGGCGAGGGCCTCCCGACTATTGTGCGCGACGTCGACAACCCAGCCTTCATAGTGCAGCGCCATCTTGACCAGATTGGTCAACGCGGGTTCGTCGTCGACCAGCAAAACCCGGATCGGCGATCCATCAGCACGGCTGATGCCGAGCAGCTGCCCTGCCGCCATGTTCCTACATTCTCCCTAGGGCACACTGGGTTGTCACCGTTTCGTGGCGTCATAAATTCCGCTGGCCGTTGAACCCGCACCGGCCTGCACCGGGCGTAGTAGATACGAGTTTGGTAGGTATGTATTCCGGCAGACCGGTCAGTATGCGTTTCACTTCAGATATCGCGCTGCATAGCCGTTGGGCGACGCCCACCCCAGTGCCGCCGCAGGCGCGTACCAGGCTTACCCCGTTGAAATCATCACCGCAGCGGCGCAAGGCCCGCCCGTGCCATGGGCTGCCGCACAGCCCCCTGCCTGACCTGCGGTCGGGCCAGACGGCTAAGTCGACCCACATCGGGCTGGGCCCTCCACGACCGTGGGCGCAGCGGATCAGGTGATCCCGGCGGGGTTACCCGTCTGAGGCCGGGCAGGTCTATGTTCGTGCGCCGATCCACAGGGCGGCAGCGATGACAGCGACCATTCCGATAATCCACATCGCCATGCCTTCTGGCGCCGGGCCGAAGTTGCCGAGGCCGTAGCCACCGTAATTGGGGGTGTTGTCGCCGGCGGCCTTGCGTACGTAGGCGATGATGTCGCGCTTGGTCTCTGGCGATAGTTGGCGGTCGGAAAACTTAGGCATGTTTTGCGGGCCGGTCAGCATGGCGGTGTAAATCTGCGCCGGTTCGGCTGCTCCGATGTCAGGAGCGTACTTACCCGACGATAACGCGCCACCCTTGCCGACAAAGTTGTGGCAGGACGCACAATTGAGCCGAAACAAGTCACCGCCGCGGGCGACGTCGTCGCCGAGCAGCGACTGCTGCGCGACGCTGCCGTCGGGGTTGCGGATCACTGTCGGGCCCCCGCCGCTAGCTTGCACATAGGCACCCAGGGCATCGACCTGCGCCGCGTCGAAGATCGGCTCCTTGCGCGGTGCCTGCGCCTCGCCGCGCGCCGCCGGCATGCGGCCGGTGGACACCTGGAAGTAGACCGCGGCCTCACCGACGCCGATCAGGCTGGGCCCGCGGTCGGCCACGCCCTGCAGATTGGCGCCGTGGCAGGTGATGCACGACGTGTCGAACAGCTGCTTGCCCTGTCGCAACAGCGCCGATTGTGACTCATCGGCGACCGCCAGTTGCGGCGAGGGCGTCAGCAACGCAGCCATAGCGCCAGAGGCGGTCAAACCGATCACCAGTAGCAGCGCAGAGCTGAGGCGCCGACGCAGCCGCCGGCGAGAGCGGTCGGTGACTGCCAGCCGCGTACACCGCAGCCAGCGCTGCGGATTGTTCATGGGGTTCGTCTTACCACGGGTCGTCCAACCTACTCAGTTGGCGGCTAGAAGTGATGATGCATCGGCGGACCACCAGCGAGGTGATGCCCCGAAACGGCGCTAGCCCGGCTCCCCCGCGCAACGAACAAACTGGATAATCGCTGCACAAAAAAGCGCGCGCCGCACTGTATTTCGTTGGCGCAGATGTCTGGGTCACCCACAGGTCCTTCCGCCGCCATTTGAAGTGAGCCGGTTGCTGAGCCCATGCTACGGCCCCACTCTGAACAATAGCCGCCGGGTTCGCCGGTATTGACGTGTCACTGCCGGCGACGCGCGTGCGGACTAAGGTGCGCAGCCCGCCGGGCACGCGAACCAACCAGGGCGTGCACGGTGTAGGTCGGGGGGATGTCCTTGGCGCCTCAATCGATCCCAGTACAGAGCCTTGTAACCAAACGCGTTGCGCAGCAATGGCGCAAACGGCGGAATCGGGCCAACGCAAACACTCCGAGCGAATTCGGGTCCGCGGCTGACCACCTCAACGCATGTTGTGCCGGCGTCCTCGCCGCTGATGGACATCCTCGATGGCGCACCCAATGACCCGTGGATCCAGGGCGTCGAGCACGGCCATGTCTATGTCAGCCCGATGGCCGACCCGGCTACCGACCTCATGGCCGAATGTCTTACATGGTCGTGATGAAACCCCGAACCCGGCCGTCCGTCAAACCCGACAGCGCTGACGAACAGCGCGGCCGTGACGAAGGTCAGCAAACCCTGCCATCAGATACGTCTGTACCGCCGTCACGTCGGGAATCGGTCGATAAAACCACTCAACAGCCGCAAACTTCATCGGGCGCGCCCACCGGGTGCAGCTATCGTTATTCGGGCTCGGTGAGGGGCGCCGACTGTTCGTCGTCGGTGCGGCGCGAGCGGCGGCGCCGGCGGATGACGATTGCTGCGGCGGCCAAAAGGACGGCGGTGATCGCGGCGATGATGAGGGCGGTCGGCGAGTGCAAGGCGTGGGCTGCGGCCCGCCAGTTCGCGCCGATGCCGTAGCCAATCGCGGCCAGCGCCGCGGTCCAGGGCAGACAGCCCAGCAGGGTGTAGACGCCGAAGCGGACCGGGCGCATGTCGGCGAGCCCGGCCGGCAGTGAGATGAAGGTGCGGATGACCGGCAGCAGGCGCCCGAAAAACACCGATGCGGCACCGTGTCGGGTAAACCATTGCTGCGCTCGGTCGAGGTGGGCCTCGTTTAACCACCAGTGGTGGCCCCAGCGGCGCAGCGCGGCACGCCCGCCGTAGCGGCCCGCGGCCCAGCCCAGGTAGCTGCCGACCAGGTTGCCGCCGGTGCCGGCCGCGATCACCAGCGCGAGGTCCATATGCACGCCGGCCACGGCGCCGCCGGCCAGCGCCCCACCGAGCAGCATGGTGGCCTCGGAGGCAATCGGAATGCCGGCCGACTCGGCCACCATCAGCACGAAGATCGCGACAAGCCCAAAGCTGACGATGAACTGCTGCATGAAATGCTCTTTCTACGCGAACACATACGGTCGCGCTACGTGAGCTGTTCGCCGGACCTCGACAAAGTAATGCCTGACGGCCGCGGCGGCCCCGACCACGGCGGACATATGTTGATATTGCAATGATTCTATGTTAACGTGAACTGTCGATGGGTTGAACGTGCCCTACCGGGCAGAACAGGAGGAAGGTTAACAATGCTGCATGGGCTATTGGGCAAGGCGGGCGCTGCGGTGTTCACCGGGCTGGTCGGGGTGAGCGCGTACGAGGTGTTGAAGAAGGCAGTGGGGAAGGCTCCGTTTCGCCGGGCTGCGGTAGCAACGACCGAGTTGGGCTTGCGCGGGACTCGGCGCGCTGAGGTGGTGGCGGAGTCGGCGCGGTTGAAGGCGTCCGATGTGGTCGCCGAGGCCCGTGAACGTATCGGTGAAGAGGCGCCTCCGCCGGCCGCGGCCGACGTCCACGACCACGACCACTGATCGGTTGATATGACTGTTGTCAACGGTCCTGCGCCGGGGGTTGTTTCGGATGCGGCTGGGCGGATGCGGGTTGTGGTTCCGTGGGTTTGTTCGAATTCGCGTCGCGCCGTGGCGGTGGAAGAGTCGGTCGGCAAGCAACACGGTGTGCGGGCGGTGCACGCCTATCCCCACACCGGATCTGTCGTGGTGTGGTATTCGCCCAAGCGCGCCGACCGCGCCTCGCTGCTTGCGGCGATCTCTGCAGCCGAACGTGTGGCCGACGAGCTGATCCCCGCGCGTACGCCGCGCTCGGCCGATGTTCGTAACACCGATGTGCTACGCATGGTGATCGGCGGCGCGGCGCTGGCGTTGCTCGGGATCCGCCGCTACGGCTTCGGGCGCCCGCCGCTGCTGAGCCCGACCGGCCAGCTGGTGGCAACCGGCGTGACCATCTTCACCGGGTATCCGTTCCTGCGCGGTGCGCTGCGCTCGCTGCGGTCCGGTCGCGCCGGCACCGATGCGTTGGTCGCCGCGGCGACGGTGGCCAGCCTGGTGCTGCGCGAGAACGTGGTCGCGCTGACCGTGCTGTGGCTACTCAACATCGGTGAGTATCTGCAGGATCTGACCGTGCGGCGCACCCGGCGGGCCATCTCCGAGCTGCTGCGCGGCACCGCCGACACCGCGTGGATTCGCCTGGACGACGGCACCGAGGTGCAGGTGCCCGTCGATACGGTGGAGATCGGCGACGAGGTGATCGTGCATGATCATGTGGCGATACCGGTCGACGGCGAGGTCATCGATGGCGAGGCGATTGTCGATCAGTCCGCCATCACCGGGGAAAACCTACCGGTCAGCATCATCGTCGGGTCGGCGGTGCACGCCGGCTCGGTGGTGGTGCGAGGGCGGCTGGTGGTGCGCGCCAGCGCCGTGGGGAATGGAACTGTAATCGGCCGGATCATTACTCGCGTCGAGGAGGCTCAGCTCGATCGGGCACCAATTCAGACCGTCGGGGAGAATTTCTCCCGCCGTTTCGTGCCTGCCTCGTTCATCTTGTCCGCGCTCACCTTGGTGCTTACCGGCGATGTTCGGCGCGCGATGACCATGTTGTTGATCGCCTGCCCGTGTGCGGTGGGATTGTCTACGCCCACGGCGATCAGCGCGGCGATCGGCAACGGGGCGCGCCGCGGCATCCTGATCAAGGGCGGTTCGCACCTCGAGCGGGCGGGCCGGGTGGACGCGATGGTGTTCGACAAGACCGGCACGCTCACGGTGGGGCGCCCGGTGGTCACGAATATCGTTGCGTTACACAAGGACTGGCAGCCCGAAGAGGTGCTGGCCTATGCGGCCAGCTCGGAAATCCATTCTCGTCACCCGCTGGCCGAGGCGGTGATCCGCTCGACCGAGGAACGCCGCATCAGCATTCCGCCGCATGAGCAATGCGAGGTGCTGGTGGGGTTGGGGATGCGCACTTGGGCCGACGGGCGGATCCTGCTACTGGGCAGCCCGTCGCTGCTGCGCGCCGAGAAGGTCCGGGTGTCGAAGAAAGCCATGGAATGGGTCGACACGCTGCGCAAGCAGGCCGAAACGCCGCTGTTGCTCGCGGTAGACGGCAAGCTGGTGGGGGTGATCAGTCTGCGTGATGAAGTCCGGCCCGAAGCGGCTGAAGTCCTGAACAAGCTGCGCAGCAACGGGATACGCCGGATTGTCATGCTCACCGGCGATCATGCCGATACCGCCGCAGCGGTCGCCGGCGAACTCGGCATCGACGAATGGCGCGCCGAGGTCCTGCCCGACGACAAGCTCGAAGTGGTGCGCGCGCTGCAAGACGAGGGATACGTCGTCGGGATGGTCGGCGACGGGGTCAACGACGCCCCGGCGCTGGCCACCGCCGATATCGGGATCGCGATGGGCTTGGCCGGAACCGATGTGGCCGTCGAGACCGCCGATGTCGCATTGGCCAACGACAACCTGCAACGCCTGCTCGACGTGCCTGACCTGGGTGCCCGCGCCGTGCAGGTCATCCGCCAGAACTATGGCATGTCGATCGCGGTCAACGCCACTGGGCTGCTCATCGGCGCCGGCGGCGCACTGTCGCCCGTGCTCGCCGCGGTCCTGCACAACGCGTCCTCGGTAGCGGTGGCCACCAACAGCTCCCGGCTGATCCGCTACCGTCTCACCTGACACCGCGGACAAATATTAGGCTGTGACTATATCGTTCGGGCGACAGGGCAGTACGGGCTGGCGGTAGAGCAGCTGCGTCGATGATGAGGTGCTCGAGCATCGAATAGTCGGGCGGACGATCGCGGGGTAGGTCACCGCGACAATCCGCTTCCCGCGGCCCCGGCCAGCCCCGTCATCCAGGTGCGGACGCGGTCGATCCTGACGGGCTCAGCGCCGCGAGGACTCGGATCGGTCGGCCAGGCGATGAGCCCCAGTCGGGTAATCGAGTCCATTGCCTGTTCAGCGACGCTCAGTCCCGTGTCTTCGCTGCGTGGCCTACGCGCTGGTGCGCTCGGCGCGGGCCGCGACGGCGATCTTCGCGACAGGCCTTCGACGCGAGCGGATTGCACAGTCTGTCGGCCGGGAACCGAGCATCCTCCACGGCTTCGGTGAAGCCGTGGACACCGGGGTGAGCCCGGCGACGGTGCTCGCGCCATCGCGATGGCTGCGCGCTGGGCTTCGCCGCGCGGTCGCTGAGCAGGCGAAGAGCCAGCCAGGCGAAGCCGACCCTGTCGACCGTCCATATGATCAATTGTGCGGGGGAAGAAGTCAGCCCCGAGGTGACACAGGTCATCGGCAGGAAAGCTAGGGCAGATGATGGCGCCGTACGGGTCGGTCGGCCGCTGCGGTGTCTCGGTGTCGAAGTTGCCGTAGCCCGGGCTGGACGACAGGTGACCGAACGATGGGAGCAGCGCCATGACCGCACCCATGATCACCACGAACGCAGCGGCGCCGGCCGGGTGGCAGTCAGTCCAATTACTCAGGCGCGCTGCCAGTTTGCGGCCTAAACCAGATCGCGGCGAGCAGGATCACCGCCATGTTCGGGCACAGACCGGCACGTTCCTTCATGGTTTCCGGACGCCCGATCGCCGGCGGATTGGCCGGGTACTTGAAGAACGGCGGCCGGGTACAGAACCAAAACATCCCGCCCGCCACCAGCAGCGCCAGGTTGCGCGGCGCGATCTTGCCCGCCTGGCGTAAGGCCAGGAAGTAAATTACCGCGAACAGCGCGTGCCTGGCCGCGCCGAACACGATCACAGCGAAGCCCAGGCCGGTGTTGGCCTGCTCGCTGCGGGTGGACAGGTCGGGCCGGCCAATGTCGTTAACGGCAAGTCCGGGGTCTTGTCCAGCGCCATCCGGGCGGCCTCAGGACCGGATTCGTAGTTGATGGCGCGGCCGATGATCGGTTCGGCCAGGACCGGGCGAACACGACCGCCGCAAATCCGCCGAGCGCACCTAGGACGCCTTTGCCAATGATCCGTTTTTCCATTGCCGTTGAATGCCCGAGCCGGATGGTGAGCGTGCGCCGGACGTGCGAGATCAGCGCTGAGGTCAGGAAGGCGGGCGATCAGCGTTGGCTGGTCGGCGCAGTCGTGCGGCTAGGACGTGTGCTCATGGGTCGAAACTCACTGGCGGTTCTCGTTCGGTCGGCCGGTGGGCTGCTCACTGTCACCGGACTGATTGATGTTTTCCTGGTGTTCGCGCAGGGCGCTGATTGCCCGGTGCTCCCGGGCATGTGCGGACTCCGCGAGAGCCTGACGCTCAGACACCGCATCCGGCGATAAGAAGCTGCCGCTACCAGGCGAGCCGGCCAGGCCCAGTTTGTTTATCTGCTTGGGAACCGGGGCGCCCTGGTATGTCAACGCAACAGGGTGACCGTCATCGACCGGACCCAGCGGCTGGTGAAGCTCGATGTAGGCGCCGTGCGGCAGCCGTTTAATGATGCCAGTTTCGACGCCGTGCTCGAGCACCTCGCGGTCACCGCGCTGCAATCCGATACACCACCGGTAAGTGACGAAGAACACGATGGGCGGCAACACCACCATCCCGATGCGCCCGATCCACGTCGTCGCGTTGAGCGAAACATGGAACTTCAGCGCAATGATGTCGTTCATGCCGCTTAAGGTCAGCACCATGTAGAACGCGATCGCCATCGCCCCGATCGCGGTGCGCACCGGGGTGTCCCGCGGCCGCTGCAGCAAGTTGTGGTGGGCGTAGTCACCGGTCAGCCTTCTTTCGAGGAACGGCCAGGCGGTCAGCAGCACGAAAACCACACCCATAATCACCGCGACGGCGAAGGCCGCAGGCACCGTGTGTCCCCAGAAATAGAACTCCCACGCCGGCCACAACCGGGCCAGTCCCTCGGTCCACATCAGGTAGAAGTCCGGTTGCGAACCCGCCGAAACCTCGAATGGCTTGTAGGGCCCCAGGTTCCAGATCGGGTTGATCTGCAGCAGCCCGCCCATCAGCCCGAGGACGGCGACGGTCGCTGCAAAGAACGCGCCGGACTTGACAGCGAACACCGGCATGACGCGAACGCCGACCACGTTCTTCTCGCTGCGGCCAGGCCCGGGAAACTGGGTGTGCTTCTGAAACCACACCAACGCCAAGTGCACCCCGATCAACGCCGCAAAGATCGCCGGAAATATCAGGATGTGGATGGTGTACATGCGCGGAATGATGATGTCGCCGGCGAAGTCGCCGCTGAACAGCGCCCAGTGCAGCCAGCTGCCGATCACCGGCACGCTCATGGTGATCGACGACAGCGCAATCCTCAGCCCGGTACCCGACAGCAGGTCGTCGGGCAACGAATAGCCGAAGTACCCCTCGAACATGGCCAAGATCAGCAGCAGCGAGCCGATCACCCAGTTGGCCTCCCGGGGCTTCCGGAACGCGCCGGTGAAAAAGATGCGCGCCAGGTGCACCATGATCGCCGCGGCGAACATCAGCGCCGCCCAGTGGTGGACCTGGCGCACGAACAGCCCGCCGCGCACCTCGAAGCTGATATCCAGCGCGCTTTCATACGCCCGTGACATCTCCACGCCGCGCAGCGGCTGGTACACCCCGTCATAGCTGACCTCGGCCATCGACGGGTCGAAAAACAGCGTCAAGTAGACACCCGTAATCAACAGCACAATGAAGCTGTACAGGGCGATCTCACCGAGCAGGAACGACCAGTGGGTCGGAAACACCTTATTCAGCTGACGTCGCACCGCGGCCGAGGGGTGGTAGCGCTCATCGATCGCTTCGCCTTGACGAACAACGACCTCGCTAAGTTTGACAGTCACAACTCGACTCGTCTCATCCCTTAACTGTGGACGCGGCCACACCTAAACGCCGCGATGCGTCCTTATGCCTAGCAAGCCCAAACCCGCGCGATGGTCTCAGCGTCACGGCGCAGTGCGTCGCAGTTGGGCGCCGGTTGACCGTCGGCCGCGCGACGCATTCATAATCTTCGGCGTTGCACCTCGGCCATCGGCCGGTCGCCACCGCGGGGTCACAGGACCGGTTCCTCCCCGCGAGATCGACCGGGACCCGACCCGACCGCCACTCGACCACGACTCTAGACGTTGGACGCCACGCCCGCGTGTTGGCGTCTCTGGGTCGGCCCCGCCAACGATGACGGGCGTGTCTGGCATGGTCCGTCACCGGTCAGGGGCGGTGCGCCGGCCCGTGCGATTCGCTGCAGTGCTCGTCGCGGGTCGGTCCATCGGCGAGAGCCTGGTCGACCTGCAAGGTGGTGTGCCCAAGCCCGAACTCGTCATGCAGCACCGTTTCGATGCGGGCGCGGATCGTGCCAGAGCCGGCACCGTCAGCGACGAGCACGTGCGCCGACAGCGACGGCTGACCGGAGGTGATCTGCCAAATGTGCAGGTCGTGCACCTCGACCACCTGGGGTACCGCGACGATCCTGGCGCCGATCTCGGCCGGATCCAGGTGTGCCGGGGCGGCCTCTAGGAAGATCCGGCCCGACTCGCGGACCAGTCCCCACCCGGCCTTGGCCATCAACCCTGCCACCACCAGTGCGGCGATCGCGTCAGCGCGGGTAAAGCCAGTTGCCCACACCACCACACCGGCGATGGCGGTGCCGATGAACGCATACAGATCGTTGAGGATGTGCTGAAAGGCGCCATGGACGTTCAAGCTGGTGCGGTTCGCTCGGCTGATCGACCAGGTGGCGGCAATGTTCACCACGATCCCGGCCAGTGCAGTGAACACCACCAGCGGCCCGGAAACCTCCGGCGGGGCGATCAGCCGGCGCACTCCCTCGTAGAGGAACCACACCGTCAGCAGCAGCAGGGTGATCCCGTTGGCCTGCGCGGAGAGGATCTCGACCCGCTTAAACCCGTAGGTGTAGCGGCCCTGCGCCGGACGGCGTGCCAGCCGGATCGCGATCAGCGCCAACACGATCGACGCCGCGTCGGTAAGCATGTGGCCGGCATCGGAAATCAACGCCAACGAGTTCGCCACCAGACCGATGACTACCTCGACGGCCATGAAGGCCACAATCAGGCCCAGCGCGATCGCCAGCCAGTTGCGGTCCGCGTCCGCCGACATCCCGTGACCGTGGTCGTGCCGCTGGGGCCCGGAGTCTTGAGACGTGTGTGTGGCCGGCGTCGTCGTAGCGCCGGCTGAAGCCTCAGTAGTGCCCGCCATGGTGACCACCCTAGTAGCGTCACCGCTGAACAAACCGCTCAAAAAGCCGCCCCGGCGGGGAGGTTCGACGTACATCGCCGGCGGCGGCTGGGGTTGCTGCTGGGCGGAGTAAAACATGGCTTCGGCCTCGGCAAGCTGCTCAACCTCCCTCAGATCCAAGAAGATGCCGCCGCAGCCGGTGCGCTGATCGATCATCACCCCAAATCGCTGCACCGGCAGCATCTGCGACACACACCACGGGCACAGCAGCGTCGACGACGACGTCTCCGTTGATCCGCCCTTGTCGTCCACGTCTCGACGCCTCCTCAGCCCGGCTTCCCACAGTCTAGCAATATAATGCAGAAATGTGAATATATGAATATGATTGCTCGTTTTGGCTTCGTCCTTCGCCCGCGAGGCCGCCCAAGAACAGGTCTAGGTGCGGACACGGCGAGCCCTATTCCCCGTGTGCCGTTGGTGGTCGACGATGACATCATTTACCCACCGGTGTGACAAACGTGTGCGGTGGGTCAGACCCCAGAGATTCAGGTTGTGGGCTTAGCTTCTTGCGCGATTCGGAAGCATTGGACGTCCGACACCTGGTAGGTCGCCGCTAGAATCGGCCACCATGGCACGCTACGGGCCGCCAGACCACGGCGGCGATGATGAGACCATGCGTCTGAACACCGGCAAGAATGGAAAGCAACCCCCGCCCGCCCCGTGGTATCGCAAGCCGGTGGTGCTGTTGGGCATCGTCATCGCGATCCTGTTCGCGCTGATCATTTGGGGTCTAGTCGCGCTGTTCACCGGCAACCGCGGCGGTGCCCCTTCCATAACGACGAGCACGACGCCGGCAACGACCACCGCAACGACAGCGCCGACGAGCACCACTACGTCGGGCGGGCTGCACCTGCCGACGCTGCCATCGGAGATCACGCTGCCGACGCTGCCATCGGTAATTACGCTGCCGTCGCTGCCGTAACCGCGGGGTCGCATGGGAGGTGTCCTCCGGCGGTGCTTATTGATGGAAAGCGCACATCGGCCAGCTACACCGATGCTTCACGACGACACCATCGACGTCGACTTGAGGGCCGTTGCGCCACTTATCCGACGGTACTGGGGTGAGACGTAAGGCAGAACCAATGCGCAGCACAGTAGCAACATGTACCTCACGCTGTGACCATGTGCTGGTACTGCCCCCGGAACTTGGCAGACATTCTCGACCCAGTGTCTCGATCGACCCGGCGCTTCCCGCATCCAAACTCTCAACTACCCGAGCGCCTGTTGGTTACAGGACGCGATGCGCTCCTCGAACTCCGTGTTCCGGCGCAAGATCACGGACCCGAGATAGAAGAACAACAACGGCGGCTTGGGGAAAGTCGGCTTGAATATGCCCAACACCGCCGTCCCGGTGGTCGTGGCTGCCACCCAGATAGCAAGGGAAGACGGTGCGTGCCATGGCGCGCCTTGCGCCGCCGATCGCGATGAAGCAACCGCGTCGCGCCGTCGGTGACAGTTATTTGTGGGCGATTTACAGCCCGGGGATCCCCGGGATCCCGAAGCCGCCGCGGCCTTTGCCGCCCGGAAGGCCCGGGATTCCGATGCCTCCGCCGTCGCGGTCTCCGCCGCCGCGGACCCTGCCGCCGCCGCGACCCCTGTCGCCGCCGCCCCGCGGTGCGATCGGTGGCCCCTGCACGGGAGGGCTGAAGATCTGCGGCAGTTGCGGAATGACGGGCGGCACGGCCGGTGCCGGTGGGGCCGCGGGCACTGGAGCAGGGGCTGCAGGCGCTGCGGGCGGCGCCGCAGGGACAGCGGCCGCGGGCACCGGAGCAGGGGCTGCAGGGGCCGCCGGGGCCGGAGCAGGGGCTGCAGGGGCCGCCGGGGCCGGAGCAGGGGCTGCAGGGGCCGCCGGGACCGGAGCGGGAGCCGCGGTAGGTGCCGTGGGTGCAACCAGGTTCTGGCCCGGATTGGGTCGCGCACCGGGGGTCGGGCGGATACTGATCGCTAGTGCAATCACCAAGGCCGCCACCCCGACGATGAAGACTGCCACCACCGCGCCGCCGATCAGCCAGAATGGCCGGCGACTAGGCTCGGGAGGCTCGGCGGCGACGTCGGCCAATGCGCCAGTCCGGAAGCCTGTGTCGTCTGCTAGGGCGCTGTAAGCGAGGGCTTCGCCGCCCTGTTCGCCTGCGGCAAGTTCGGGAACATTGAAATATCCAGCCACAAGGTATGGGTTCACCTCACCGGTGCCGGGATCTTGCGCGTAGGCCAGGGCAGCCGTTGACGAGGAGAACAACGGCGCACTCGCGGACGCTAGCGCGGCACCACGGGCCAGCGCTGTCTGCGGCTCCTCAGGTGCGCTCACCGCAAGCGGCGTCGCTGCTTCCAATGCAGGTTTGATCATCGGGATGTCAATACCGGAGCCGACGACGAACACGGCGTCCGGGTGGGCTGGCAGCGCCTGGGCACCGGCGACCATTTCCGCCAGTTGGGCCACCGCCTCGTCGTCGTCGTCGGGCAGGGATTGTCGGTGCACATCAGCGATCGACCCGTCGGCGGTGTCGACAACCGCCAGAGTTGCGGTATCCGGCTCGACGAACAGCAGAGCGGTATGGGCGTAATTGGTAGCGTTGCCGACTGCCTGGGTCAGTGCGGCCGCGGCCAGAAACGCCGAGACCAGCATGACGTTCTCGATCTTGTGGGCAGCCAACGTGTCGCGCAGTGCGGCGGCCGCGACAGGGTCGGTCCAGCTCACCCCGGTCGATGTCAACCGGTAGCCGCCCTCAGCGGCGCCTTGCCGGGTCCCCAGGATCGCCGAGACCACCTGATCGGGTGCCCTGAGAGGCCGGTCCCGATCAGCAGCGACGTCGAAATTGTCCTCATCGACGGTGACACCGTCGGCGTGTTGGCCTTCAACTAACACCACGTCGACCGTCGTCGGTGCCATCGACACACCAAGTACGGCTTCCACAACTCCTCCAAAGTTCTTGCCGGATCGGCTATTGTCCTCTGCGGCCCCCCGAACGCCGTCATCGCACGTTCTGCTAGCGTCGGCGCGAGCCGGCCTCCCGACGTCGGGGTCTCGAACCGACCCGGATTACTGCCGTAGGCACTCGCTGGCAGGTCAACCCCAGGCCGACGCGGCACCCCTACCGCCATACCGGTGGGCGACCTAGAACTCAGGCGAAGCGCTGAAACCGGGAGCGGGGTGCCCGGACCACCGCGGCCATGCGGCCGTGGCCACGGCCGCAGCGATCGCCACCCCTGGTAGCAACCGGCGGCCCCGTCTCCGGCAGCGCCGACAACTGCGCGAAGGCGCCAAAACGAGTGGGACCGCAAGGCCGGTGGCCATCGCCCCGTGCCCGTGTGCGCCGGCGCACTGCGGCGTTGCGGGCTCCGCTCCGGTCCTGCGGTCAGTGGTGTCCGCCACGATATCCCCCGTGACGGCCACCGTAATAGCCCTCGCCGAACAACCCGCCCAGAAAGCCTCTCGGGCGGGGAGGTTCGACATACGTCGGCTGCGCCGGGTACTGCTGCTGCGGCGGGTAGGCGCCCGGCGGCGGCTGCTGGGGTTGTTGTGGGGCGGCGTAAAACTTGGCCTCGGCCTCGGAGAGCTGCTCGAGCTCGCCGCGGTCAAGGAAAATGCCGCCGCAGCCGGTGCACTGATCGATCGTCACCCCAAACCGCTGCACCGGCAGCATCTGCGACGCACACCGCGGACACAGCAGCGGCGACTCTCTGGTCTCCGTTGATCCGCCCTTTTCTTCCACATGGCCTCCTCGGCAGGTAGCGGCGATCGCTTCCCAGGCTAACAAACGATGGACGAATGCGCATGTATGAATGTAACGGTTGGTTCGGGGGCGACCGGATGGGGCTGGTCAGCGGGGAGCAGCGTTCGCGGGCACCGGTGAAGATGTCGCGCGAGCCGCGGCGTTACGCCGACGGGCATGCACCAGGCTGGCGGCCGCGACGGCCAGGCAGGCGGCGGCAGGCAGGATCAGCGCATGGTCGCCGAACCGGCCACCGATCACCGCCCCAACGGCGCCGCCGGCCAGGAACAGCACCACCGTGGTGGTCAGGACGGTGGCCTTCCACGCGTCGACCCCGTGGCGCCGGCCGCGGCCCAGCATGAACCCGAGGTCGGTCATGGTGCCGGTGAAGTGTGTGGTGCGGATCGCCATCCCGCGGAAATTCGACGTCATTCCATTTTGCAGCCCGCACGCGGCGGCGGCCAGCAGCACCTTGAGCCCAGCGAGTCCCGCGGCGGTCGCCGCGAGCAGCAGCACAGCTTCGCCGAGCAGCACTGCGGCGTGGCGCGGGCCGGTGTTGGTCCGCGTGCCGCCCAACGTCAGGC
>NZ_JCALCV010000033.1:0-21470 GCF_059812525.1 Mycobacterium sp. NGS51 | reverse complement strand
CGCTACAGTGGCCCCGCGCTGATCAGCCACCGGCGGATAGGGCTGATCGGTGGGCAACGCCAGGCGCTCGGGCATTCCGGCCAAAGTCCCCTGCCAGAAGTCCAACTGGGAGGCGATACGACTGTGGCGATCCGCCAAGTCACCGAATTGCGCGCGCTGCCACAGCGTGTAGTCCACGTATTGCACCGCCAGCGGCGCCCAATTGGGCGCCTGCCCGGCTGACCGGCTGGCATAAGCCACACCGAGATCAGCCACCAACGGCCTCATCGACATACCATCGGCAGCGATGTGGTGCACCACCGCCACCAGCACATGCTCATCCTCGGCAACGGTGAAAAGCCGTGCTCGCAAGGGGATCTCGGTCGCAAGATCAAACGGCCGGCCCGCCGTCTCCTCGATGGCCTCGCCTAGCCGGTTTGCCGGCCAACCGCTGGCGTCAACGGTGTCCCAAGCCAACTCAACCTGATCAACAGGGATTACCACCTGTTGCGGGACACCATCAGCAGCGGCGAACACCGTGCGCAAGCTTTCATGGCGGACCACCACATCGCCCAGCGCTGCACGCAACACCTCGGTATTCAGGCGCCCACCCAGTCGCAAGCCCACCGCTAAGTTGTAAACCGGTGAGGGACCCTGCAATTGGTCGATAAACCACAACCGGTTCTGGGCAAACGACAACGGCACCACCGCCGGCCGGTCGCCAGCCACCAACGGCGCCAAGCCAGGTCCGCCAGCAGCCAGCCGCGGTGCCAACTGCGCAACCGTGGGCGCCTCAAACAACACGCGCACCGCCACACCGGCATCCAACGCGGTATTGATCGCGGCGACCACTCGCATCGCCGAGAGCGAATCCCCGCCCAGATCGAAGAACGAGTCATCGACCCCGACCCGCTCCACACCCAACACCTCGGCGTAGATGCCGACCAGGACCTCCTCGACCGGGTTGCCCGGAGCGCGGTAATGGTCAGCACTCTGATACTCGGGGGCCGGCAGGGCGCGGGTATCCAATTTGCCGTTGGGGGTGAGCGGCAGCGCCTCGAGCACCACCACGGCCGCGGGCACCATAAACGCCGGCAATCGCTCAGCGAGCTGCGAACGCGCGGAGGCCGCATCCACGGTCCCGGTGACATAACCGACCAAGCGCTTGTCGCCGGGGCGGTCCTCACGGGCCACCACCACCGCCTGCTGCACCCCGGCGAGGAGGGCCAGCGCGGCCTGAATTTCCCCCAACTCGATGCGATAGCCGCGGATCTTGATTTGCTCATCGGCACGCCCGAGATACCGCAACTGACCATCGGCGCCCCACCGCACCAGATCCCCGGTGCGATACATCCGCCGTCCAGGCGATCCCGCATCCCCGAAGGGACACGCCACAAACCGTGATGCGGTCTGCCCCGACCGGTGGCGATACCCGTAGGCCACCCCGCCGCCAGCCACATACAACTCACCGACCACACCGACCGGCACCGGCTGCAGCCATCCATCGAGCACAAACAACGCCGCCCCGGCCACCGGCGCACCGATCGGCACCCCCGACCCTGGCGCCAACGGCGCACTGATCGCCACACACATCGTGGTCTCGGTGGGCCCGTAGGCATTGAGCATCACCCGCCCCGACGCCCACCGATCCACCACCTCGGCCGGACACGCCTCCCCGACCACCACCAACGCCGCCGACTCCAACCCCTGCGGCGACAACACCGCCACCGCAGACGGCGTCTGAGTCAACACATCGACGCATTCACGAACCAGCAAGGCGTGCAAGTCTTCTGGCGAGCGAGTCACCCATTCCGGGGCCACCAGCAACCGCCCACCGCGCAACAGCGCACCAAAGATCTCCCACACCGAAACATCGAAGGCCAACGTATGAGTCTGCGACCACACCCCCGCGCGCGGCAGACCACCATCCAACGACGCCAACAACTCGGTCACACTGCGATGCGCAACCGCCACCCCCTTGGGCACCCCCGTGGTGCCCGAGGTGTAAATCAAATACGCGACATCATCAGCCGCCGGCGCCGGCAACGCGGTGTCGGGCTGGCCGTCCACAGCGGGATCGTCGACGTCGATGACCGCCATCTCGTGCCCGTCGAGCCGCCCGGCCAAATCCGCGGTCGTGATTACCGCGATCGGGGCGGCATCGGCCACCATGAACTCGATCCGGGTATCGGGATGGCCCGGGTCGATCGCCAGATATGCCGCCTGCGTTTTGAGGACCGCCAGCATCGCCACGACCGCTTCGGCGGATCGCTCCATCAGCAACGCCACACACTGCCCCGCACCGGCCCCGTGATCTACCAGCAAGTGCGCCAACCGGTTCGCTGCCTCATCCAACTCCCGATACGTCATCGACGAGCCATCGCAGCTCAGCGCGGCCGCCTCCGGCGCGCGCTCGACCTGCGCCGCGAACAACGCTGGAATCGATACCCCAGCAGGCGCTGGCAGACTCAACAACGCCCGGTTACCGATCTCATCGAGGCGGCCGTGCTCATTGGCGTCAACCACATCCATCGACGACACTCGCCGGACCGGGTCAGCGGTCATCGCTACCAATACCCGCTCCAACCGCTGGATCAGCGTCTCGATGCTGCCCGCATCGAAGACATCGGTGCGAAACTCCACCGCTCCATCGATTCCCGCAAGCTCACCATCCTCGGTGAACTGCTCGGCCAGCGAAAACGACAGATCCATCCGCGCGGTGTGAGTGTCCACCGACAGCGGGGTCACTTGCACATCACCCAAACTCAGCGTCGCGGGCTGATTGTTCTGCCAGGCCAACAACACCTGCACTAACGGATGATGGGCCCGGCTTCTGGTCGGATTGAGCCGCTCCACCAACACCTCAAACGGCACATCCTGATGCTCATAAGCCGCCAGGCTGCGCGCGCGCACCTGCGCCAACACCTCCGCTGCAGTGGGATCACCGGCTACGTCGACCCGCAACACCAACGTGTTGACGAAGAAACCGACCAACTCATCCAGGACCGGATCACGTCGCCCGGCGATCGGGAACCCCACCGCCACATCAGAGCTGGCGCTCAACTTGGCCAACAACACCGCCAGCGCGGCCTGCACCACCATGAAACTGGTCGCATTATGCTCGTGAGCCAGAGCGCGTATCCGCTGCTGCAACTCGACCGGCCACTCCACGGCCACACTGGCCCCACGCTGATCAGCCACCAATGGATAGGGCCGATCAGTGGGGAGCTCCAGGCGCTCCGGCATCCCGGCCAAAGCCTGCTGCCAATAAGCCAACTGGGAGGCGATCAAGCTCTCGCTGTCGTCGAGCTCACCGAACTGCGCGCGCTGCCACAATGTGTAATCGACGTACTGCACCGCCAACGGCGCCCACTGCGGAGCCCGACCGGCACAGCGGGCGGCATACGCCACCCCCAGATCAGCCACTAATGGCGCCATCGACACCCCGTCGGCCGCGATATGATGCGCCACTGCCACCAGCACATGCTCATTCTGGGCAACGGTGAAAAGCCGTGCCCGCAAGGGGATCTCGGCCGCCAAATCAAAACAGTGACGTGTCGTCTCCTCGACGGCTTCCTGCAGTTGGGTGGCCTGCCACGCGCCGGCATCGATCACGTCCCAACGCACTTCAGCGCGCTCAGCCGGAAGCACCACCTGCTGCGGAACACCATCCGCCGCGGCGAATACCGTCCGCAGACTCTCATGGCGGGCCACCACATCGCCCAGCGCTGCACCCAACGCCTCGCCGTCCAGGCGCCCGTCCAGCCGCAACGCCACCGCCATGTTGTATACCGGTGAGGGACCCTGCAACTGATCCAAGAACCACAGCCGGTTCTGGGCGAACGACAACGGCACCACCGCAGGACGATCGCCAGCTACCAACGGCGCCAATACATCTCCACCAGCTGCCAGCCGGGGCGCCAACTGCGCAACGGTGGGCGCCTCGAACAACACCCTTACGGCGACGCCAGCATCCAGAGATTTGTTGACCGCGGCGATCACCCGCATCGCCGACAACGAATCCCCACCCAGATCGAAGAACGAGTCATCGACCCCGACCCGCTCCACACCCAACACCTCGGCGTAGATGCCGGCCAGGATCTCCTCGGTGGGGTTGGCCGGCGGGCGGTAACGATCAACGTCCTGATACTCCGGTGCCGGCAAGGCCCGGGTATTGAGTTTGCCGTTGACCGTCAACGGCAGCGCATCGAGCTGCACCACCGCGGCGGGCACCATGTAGCTCGGCAGCCGTTGCGCCAGGGCGCTATGTGCGACGGCTAGGTCGGCGGTTCCGGTGACATAGCCGACCAGACGTTTGTCGCCGGGGTGGTCTTCGCGGGCGATCACCACCGCCTGGTCGACGCCGTCGAGCGCGGCCAGCGCGGCCTGGATCTCACCGAGCTCGATGCGATACCCGCGGATCTTGACCTGCTCGTCAGCCCGACCCAGATATTCCAGTTGCCCATCGGGGCCCCAGCGCACCAGATCCCCGGTGCGATACATCCGTGTTCCCGGCGCCCCGAACGGACAGGCCACAAACCGCGACGACGTCAACCCCGACCGGCGCACATACCCGTACGCCAGACCGGCGCCGGCCACATACAACTCACCGACCACACCCGTCGGCACCGGACGCAACCACCCGTCGAGAACGAAAAAGCCCAGATGCGCCAACGGCACCCCGATCGGGCTGGCGCTGCTATCGACGTCACTACCGACGATCTCGCGGAACGACGCGTGCACCGTCGTCTCGGTGATGCCATACATGTTGATCAACCGCGGCAACCCCGGATGACGATCCAGCCAACTCCCAAGACGCTGCGGGTCGAGGGCTTCCCCACCGAAGACCACCGTCTCCAACTTCAGCTGAGATCCCAACTCGGGGGCGAGCGCATCAGCGGTTTGCAGCGCATAAAAGGCCGAGGGAGTCTGGCTCAACACGCTGACCTGTTCGGTGGCCAGCAACGCGTGCAACTCTTGAGGCGAACGCACCACCGCATCGGCCACTACTACCAGCCGGCCCCCATGCAATAGCGCACCGAAGATCTCCCACACCGAGAAATCGAACGCCAACGAATGGCACTGCGACCACACCTGTCCCGACGACAGCTCCAAATCAGCATCCAAAGTGTCCAGCAGCCCGACCACGTTGCGGTGCGGGATCGCCACTCCCTTAGGCATCCCGGTGGTGCCCGAGGTGTAGATCAGGTACGCGATGTCGTCAGGCTTCGGCACCGGCAGGGCAGTGCGCGGTTGGCTGTCGACAATGGGGTCGTCGATGTCGATGACCGTCACTTGCTGGCCGTCCAACCGGCCGGCCAGCTCGGCGGTGGTGAGCGCGGCGATCGGCGCGGCATCGGCCACCATGAACTCGATGCGCGCATCGGGATGACCCGGGTCAATGGCCAAATACGCCGCGCCGGTTTTGAGCACCGCCAGCATCGCCACGACCGCTTCAGTCGATCGCTGCATCAGCAGCGCCACACACTTCCCCGGGCCAGCGCCGTGGCCAATTAGCAGGTGCGCCAACCGGTTCGACGCTTCATCGAGCTCACCGTATGTCATCGAGCGACCATCAAAGCTGATCGCCACCGCCTCCGGAGCACGCGCTACCTGCGCGGCGAACACCATCGGGATCGACCCGAAAGCCACCTCCGGTTGGGTCAAGACCGCCCGATTGCCAATCACATCCAGTCGGACATGTTCACTGGCAGCGAGCACGTCGACCGACGAGACCCGCCGAGCCGGATCGGCGGTCACCGCCACCAACACTCGCCGCAACCGCTCGATCAGTGTCTCGATGCTGACCGCATCGAACACGTCGGTGCGGAATTCCACCGCCCCGCCGATGCCGGCGGGCGCACCGTTGTCGGCCCAGCGTTCCGTCAGGGAGAATGTCACATCCGTCCGGGCGGTGCGGGTCGCTACCGGTACCGGCGTGACCTGTAAATCGCCCAAACCCAACCCGGCGACGGGGTCACCGGCGAAGTTCTGCCAGGCCAACAGCACCTGCACCAGCGGATGGTGGGCGCGGCTTCGGGTCGGGTTGAGCCGCTCCACCAGTACCTCGAAGGGCACGTCCTGGTGTTCATAGGCGGCCAGGCTGCGCGCGCGCACCTGCGCCAACACCTCCGCTACAGTGGGATCACCGGCCACATCGACCCGCAACACCAACGTGTTGACGAAAAAGCCCACCAACTCGTCCAACGCAGGATCGCGGCGACCGGCGATCGGGAACCCCACCGCCACATCCGAACTCGCACTCAACTTGGCCAACAACACCGCCAGCGCGGCCTGCACCACCATGAAACTGGTCGCATTGTGCTCACGAGCCACCTGAGCAATCTGCTGCTGCAACTCGCCCGGCCACTCCACCGCCACACTGTCCCCGCGGAAATCCGCCACCAACGGATAGGGCCGATCAGTGGGAAGCTCCAGACGCTCGGGCATCCCGGCCAAAACGCTTTCCCAATAGGCCAACTGGGAGGCGATCAGGCTCTCGCTGTCGTCGAGCTCACCGAATTGCGCGCGCTGCCACAACGTGTAATCGACATACTGCACCGCCAACGGCGCCCAACCCGGACCCTCGCCGGCACAGCGGGCGGCATATGCCCCACCCAGATCAGCCACCAGCGGCGTGATCGACCAACCGTCGGCAGCGATATGGTGCACCACCGCCACCAGCACATGCTCATCCTCACCAACCCGGAAAAGCCGTGCCCGCAACGGGATCTCGCTCGCCAGATCAAAACTGTGCCGGGCCGTCTCCTCGATAGCCTCCTGCAAGCGGCTAGCCGACCAACCGCTGGCATCAACGACGTCCCAGCCCAACTCAGCGCGGCCAACAGGCATCACCACCTGCTGCGGAACACCATCAACAGCGGCGAACACCGTGCGCAAGCTTTCATGGCGGCCCACCACATCGCCCAGTGCCGCCACCAACGCCTCGGCATTCAGGCGCCCGCCCAGCCGCAAGGCCACCGCCATGTTGTAAACCGGTGAGGGCCCCTGCAACTGATCAATGAACCACAACCGGTTCTGGGCAAACGACAACGGCACCACCGGCGGTCGCTCGCCAGCCACCAACGGCGCCAACACATCCGCACCGGCGGTCAGTCGCGGCGCCAACTGCGCAACCGTGGGCGCCTCGAACAACGCCCTTACCGACACACCGGCATCCAGAGATTTGTTGACCGCCGCGATCACCCGCATCGCCGAAATGCTGTCGCCGCCCAAATCGAAGAACGAGTCGTCGACTCCGACCCGGGCCACCCCCAGCACTTGGGCATAGATACCGGCCAGGATTTCCTCAACCGCGTTGGCGGGGGCGCGATACTCACCAGCGGTGTACTCCGGCGCGGGCAGCGCGCGAATATCCAGTTTGCCGTTGACCGTCCGGGGCAGCGCCTCGAGCACCACCACCGCCGCGGGCACCATAAACGCCGGCAACCGCTCAGCCAAGGCAGCGCGCGCGGCAGCGGGTTCAGCGGTCCCCGTCACATACCCGACCAGGCGCTTATCACCGGGGCGCTCCTCGCGGGCAACCACGACCGCCTGCTCTACACCGTCGAGTGCGGCAAGCGCTGCCTGCACCTCACCCAACTCGATGCGATAACCGCGGATCTTGACCTGCTCATCGGCACGACCCAGATAACGCAGTTGCCCGTCGCGGCCCCAGCGCACCAGGTCTCCGGTGCGATACATCCGTGCCCCAGAACCTCCGAACGGACACGCCACAAACCGCGACCCGGTCAAACCGGCCCGGTGCCGATACCCGTATGCCAATCCGGCTCCGGCCACATACAACTCACCCAGCACCCCCGCCGGCACCGGACGCAACCACTTATCCAGCACAAACAATGCCGCCCCGGGCACCGGTGAACCGATCGGCACCACCCCCGACCCCGGTATCAACGGTGCGCTGATCGTCACAATCATCGTGGTCTCGGTGGGGCCGTAAGCGTTGACCATCACCCGTCCGGGCGCCCACCGATCCACCACCTCGGCCGGACAGGTTTCTCCGGCTACCCATAACGTCGCGGACTCCAGACCCTGCGGCGATAACGCCGCCACCGCCGATGGCGTCTGCCCAAGTATGTTGACGTGCTCGGCAACCAGTAAGTCGTGGAAGTCATCGGGCGAGCGCGCCACCGAATCGGGTACCACCACCAACCGCCCACCACGCAGCACGCAACCAAAGATCTCCCACACCGAGGAGTCGAAGGCCAAGGTATGCGTCTGCGACCACACGCCCGCACGCGGCAAACTGGCATCGGGCGACGCCAACAGCTGAGTCACGTTGCGGTGAGTCACCACCACGCCTTTGGGCACTCCGGTGGTACCCGAGGTGTAAATCAGATACGCGATATCGTCAGGGTCCGGTACTGGCAGTGCAGTGCTGGGTTGGCTGCGCAGGGCGGGGTCGTCGACATCGATGATCATCAGGTCGTGCCCGTCGAAGCGCCCGGCCAGATCAGCGGTGGTGATCGCGGCGATCGGCGCGGCATCAGCGACCATGAACCCGATCCGCGCATCGGGATGGCTTGGGTCGATCGGAAGATACGCCACCCCCGCCTTGAGCGCCGCCAGCATCGCCACGACCGCCTTGGCGGAACGCTCCAATAGCAACGCCACGCACTGCTCCGGACCGGCGCCCCGCTCAACCAGCGTGTGCGCCAACCGATTAGCTGCCTCATCCAACTCTCGATAGGTCATCGAAGAGCCGTCGAAGCGCAGTGCCACCGCCTCCGGGGCACGGGCCACCTGCGCGGCGAACGCCACCGGAATCGACCCCAACACCGTTTCCGGCTGGGTCAACGCTGCGTGATTACCCATCACATTCAGCTGGGCGTAGTCAATCGCATCGAGCAGATCCATCGACGAAAGCTGCCTACTCGGGTCCGCGGTCATCGCCGTCAACACCCGCTCGAACCGATGGATCAAGACCTCGATGCTGGCCGCGTCGAACACATCGGTGCGAAACTCCACCGTCCCGCCGATCCCGGCCGGCTCGCCGGCCTCAGTCCATCGTTCAGCCAACGAGAACGTCAAATCCATTCGCGCGGTGTGGGTGTCCACCGACAGCGGGGTGGCCCGCAGATCGCCCAAACTCAACCTGGCGGGCTGATTGTTCTGCCAGGCCAACGCCACCTGTACCAGCGGATGACGGGTCAGCGACCGAGTCGGGTTGATCCGCTCGACGAGTACCTCGAAGGGCACGTCCTGGTGCTCGTAGGCGGCCAGGCTGCGCGCGCGCACCTGCGCCAGCAACTCCGTCACGGTGGGATCACCGGTCACATCGACCCGGAGCACCAACGTGTTGACGAAAGACCCCACCAATTCATCGAGCGCAGGATCGCGGCGCCCGGCGATTGGGAACCCCACCGCCACATCAGAACTGGCGCTCAATCTGGACAACAACACCGCCAGTGCGGCTTGCAGCACCATGAAACTGGTCGCATTGTGCTCACGAGCCACCAGGGCAATCTGATGTTGCAGCTCGGCCGGCCACTCTACCGCCACACTGTCCCCGCGGTAATCCGCCACGGCCGGGTAGGGCCGATCAGTGGGAAGCTCCAGGCGCTCCGGCATTCCGGCCAGGGTCTCTTCCCAGTAGGCCAGCTGGGAGGCGATCGGGCTATCGCTGTCGTCGAGTTCACCGAGTTGCGCACGCTGCCATAGCGTGTAATCCACATACTGCACCGCTAGCGGCGCCCAACCAGGACTCTGCCCCGCACACCGGCTGGCATAAGCCACACCCAAGTCAGTCACCAGCGGGGCGATCGACCAACCGTCGGCGGCGATATGGTGCACCACCCCCACCAGCACATGCTCGTCCGCACTGAGGATGAAAAGCCGTGCTCGCAAAGGGTTCTCAGTCGCCAAATCAAAGCAATGGCGGGCTGTCTCCTCGATAGCAACCTGCAGCCGGCTAGTCGGCCACCTGCTGGCATCAACAACGTCCCAGCCGAAGTCGGCCCGCTCCGGGGCCACCACCAACTGCTGGGGGACGCCGTCCGCAGCGACAAACAGCGTCCGCAGACTTTCATGGCGGGCCACCACATCGGCCAGTGCTGCGCCCAACGCCTCAGCATCCAGGCGTCCGCCCAGCCGCAACGCCACCGCCATGTTGTAAACCGGTGAGGGGCCCTGCAACTGATCAACGAACCACAATCGGTTCTGGGCAAATGACAACGGCACTACCGCGGGCCGCTCGCCAGCCACCAACGGCGCCAACACATCCCCGCCAGCGGCCAGGCGCGGCGCCAACTGCGCAACCGTGGGCGCCTCAAACAGAAGGCGCACCGCCACCCCGGCATCCAACGATTTGTTGACCGCAGCGATCACCCGCATCGCCGAAATGCTGTCGCCACCCAGATCGAAGAACGAATCATCAGCCCCGACCCGCTCCAAGCCCAACACCCGGGCGTAGATGCCGGCCAAGACCTCCTCCACCGGACCGGCCGGGGCGCGATACTCGCCGCCGGTGTATTCAGGTGTCGGAAGTGCCCTCTTGTCGAGTTTGCCGTTGACTGTCAGCGGCAGCGCTTCCAGCACCACCACCGCGGCGGGAACCATATAGGCCGGCAACCGCTCGGCCAGCGCACTCCGTGTCTGGGCCGGATCAGCGGTCCCGGTGACATAACCCACCAGGCGCTTGTCGCCCGGACGGTCCTCGCGGGCGACCACCGCCGCCTGCTGCACGCCGGCGCAGGAGGCCAGCGCAGCCTGAATCTCACCCAACTCGATGCGATAGCCGCGAATCTTGACCTGCTCGTCGGAACGCCCCAGGTACCGCAATTGCCCGTCAGCGCCCCAGCACACCAGATCGCCGGTGAGATACATCCGCGACCCGGGGGGCCCGAACGGACATGCCATAAACCGCGACGACGTCAGCCCCGTCCGCCGCCAATAGCCGTACGCCAACCCGAGCCCGGCCACATACAACTCACCCACCACGCCCACCGGCACTGGACGCAACCATTTATCCAGCACAAACAACGCCGCTGCGGGCACCGGCGAGCCGATCGGCACCACCGCCGACCCGGGTACCAGTGGCGCACTGATCGTCACGACCATCGTGGTCTCGGTGGGGCCGTAGGCGTTGACCATTACCCGCCCGCTGGCCCACCGATCCGCCACCTCGGTCGGGCAGGCCTCCCCAGCTACCAGCAACGCCGTCGACTCCAAACCCTCCGGCGACAATGCCGCCACCGCAGACGGTGTCTGGGTCAACACGGTGACCTGTTCGGCGACCAGCAAGTCGTGCAGGTCTTCCGGCGAACGCGCCACCGAGTCGGGCACCACTATCAGGCGCCCACCACGCAGCAGCGCGCCGAAGATCTCCCACGCAGAGGTGTCGAAGGACAGCGAATGCCACTGGGTCCACGCGTCGGGAGGCAACAGCTCGGCATCCAGCGTCGCCAGCAGCTGGGTCACGTTGCGGTGGGTAACCGCCACGCCTTTGGGCATTCCGGTGGTGCCCGAGGTGTAGATCAGATACGCGATGTCATCAACCGCTGGTGCCGGTAACGCAGTAGACGGACAACTATCGATGCGAGGGTCAACGACATCGATGACCGCCACATCACACCCGCCTAGCCGGTCGGCGAACCCGGTGGTGGTGATCGCAACGACCGGCGCAGCATCGGCCAGCATGAACTCGATGCGCGCATCGGGATGGCCCGGGTCGATCGGCACGTACGCGGCCCCCGCTTTGAGCACCGCCAGGATCGCCACGACCGCCTCAGCAGAACGCTCCACCAGCAACGCCACACACTGCCCGAGGCCCACACCATGGTCGACCAACAAGTGCGCCAACTGATTCGACGTTTCGTCGAGTTCGCGGTAGCTCATTGAGCGGCCGTCACAGGTCAACGCCACGGCATCTGGGGCACGCGCCACCTGACCGGCGAACAACACCGGAATCGACCCCGCCGGTCCCGCCGGCGGCAGGCTCAACACCGTCCGGTTAGCCCACCCGTCCAGTCGGGCGTGCTCAGCGGCATTCAGCACATCCACCGACGACACTCGTTGTGCGGGGTCGGCGGCCAGCGCCATCAGCACGCGCTCCAGTCGCTGAATCAGGACCTCGATGCTGGCCTCGTCGAAAACATCGGTGCGAAATTCCACCGCCCCGCCGATCCCCGCAGGCGCACCGCTGTCAGTCCAGCGTTCAGCCAGGGAGAACGTCAAATCCATCCGGGCAGTCCGGGTCTCCACCGGCATCGGTGTGACCTGCAAATCACCCAAACCCAGCGCGGCGATGGGGTCGCTGGAATGCCCGGCGAAGTTCTGCCATGCCAGCAATACCTGGACCAGGGGATGGTGGGCCCGGCTCCGGGTCGGATTGAGCCGTTCGACCAGCGCTTCGAAGGGCACGTCCTGGTGCTCATAGGCGGTCAGGCTGCGCGCCCGTACCTGAGCCAACACTTCACCGAGGGCGGGATCCCCGGTCACGTCGACCCGCAGCACCAAGGTGTTGACGAAAAAGCCGACCAGCTCATCCAGGACCGGATCACGCCGCCCGGCGATCGGGAAGCCCACCGCCACATCCGAATTGGCGCTGATCTTGGCCAACAACACCGCCAGGGCGGCCTGGACCACCATGAAACTGGTCGCGTTGTGCTCACGAGCCACCCGGGCAACCTGCTGCTGCAGTTCGACCGGCCAGTCCACCACCACACTGGCTCCGCGGTAATCGGCCACCAGCGGATAGGGCCGGTCAGTGGGAAGCTCCAGGCGCTCCGGCATCCCGGCCAAAGCGCGTTCCCAATAGGCCAACTGGGAGGCGATCGTGCTCTCGTTGTCATCGAGCTCACCGAATTGCGCGCGCTGCCACAGCGTGTAATCGACATACTGCACTGCCAACGGCGCCCACCCAGGAGCCTCGCCGGCACATCGGCTGGCGTACGCCGCGCCCAGATCAGCCACCAGCGGGGCCATCGACAAGCCGTCGGCAGCGATGTGGTGGGCTACCGCCACGAGCACATGTTCATCCTCAGCGCCGCGGAAAAGCTGTGCTCGCAAGGGGATTTCGCTCGCTAAATCAAAACAGTGGCTTGTCGTCTCCTCGATGGCCGCCTGTAGCCGGCTGGTCGACCATGTGCTGGTATCGACAACCTGCCAGCCGAAATCGGCCCGCTCCACCGGGACGACTACCTGTTGCGGAACACCGTCGGGCGCAGGAAACAGCGTGCGCAAGCTTTCATGGCGGGCCACCACGTCGCTCAGTGCGGTACCCAACGCCGCGGTATCCAGGTGTCCGCCCAGCCGTAATACCACCGCCATGTTGTAGACCGGTGAGGGACCCTGCAACTGATCGATGAACCACAGCCGGTTCTGGGCAAATGACAACGGCACCACTGCCGGCCGCTCGCCCGCCACCAACGGCGCCAACACATCCCCGCCAGGGGCCAGGCGCGGTGCCAGTTGGGCAATGGTGGGCGTCTCGAATAGAACGCGCACCGCCACACCGGCATCCAGAGACTTGTTGACCGCAGCGATCACCCGCATCGCCGAAATGCTGTCGCCACCCAAGTCGAAGAACGAGTCATCAGCCCCGACCCGCTCGAGGCCCAACACCTGGGCGTAGATGCCGGCCAGGACCTCCTCCACCGGACCGGTCGGGGCCCGATACTCGCCAGCGGCGTATTCGGGCGTCGGCAGCGCGCGAATGTCGAGTTTGCCGTTGGCGGTGAGCGGCAGCGCCTCGAGCACCACCACGGCCGCGGGCACCATATAGGCCGGCAGCCGTTCAGCCAGCGCACTACGTGTTTGGGCCGGATCAGCGGTCCCGGTGGCATAACCCACCAGGCGCTTGTCACCGGGGCGGTCCTCGCGGGCCACCACCACGGCCTGATCGACGCCAGCGCACCGAGTCAGTGCGGCCTGGATTTCACCTAGCTCGATGCGGTAGCCGCGGATCTTGACCTGCTCATCGGCACGCCCAAGATAGTCCAGCTGCCCATCAGCACCCCAGCGCACCAAATCCCCGGTGCGATACATCCGTGCCCCAGCACTGCCGAACGGACACGCCACAAACCGCGACGACGTCAGGCCCGACCGGTGCCGATACCCGTAGGCCACCCCACCACCGGCCACATACAACTCACCGACCACACCCGCCGGCACCGGGCGCAACCACCCATCGAGCACAAACAACGCCGCCCCGGCCACCGGCGACCCGATCGGCACCCCCAACCCCGGGGCCAACGGCGCACTGATCGCCACACACATGGTGGTCTCGGTGGGCCCATAGGCATTGAGCATCACCCGCCCCGACGCCCAGCGATCCACCACCTCGGCCGGACACGCCTCCCCGACCACCACCAACGCCGCCGACTCCAACCCCTGCGGCGACAACGCCGCCACCGCCGACGGCGTCTGGGTCAACACATCAACCTGCTCGTCAACCAGCAAGGCATGCAGGTCCTGCGGTGAGCGGGTCACCGCATCAGGAGCCACCACCACCCGGCCACCCCGCAGCAGCCCACCAAAGATCTCCCACACCGAAACGTCAAAGGCCAACGTATGAGTCTGCGACCACACCCCCGGATCGGGCAGGCCCTGCAGCGACCCCAACAACTCAGTCACGCTGCGATGCGTAACCGCCACCCCCTTGGGCACCCCCGTGGTGCCCGAGGTGTAAATCAAATACGCGACATCATCAGCCGCTGGCGCCGGCAACGCCGTGCTGGGCTGGCGCTCAATGCGCGGATCGTGGAGATCCAGGATCACCAACTCATGCCCGCCAAGGCGTCCGGCCAGATCCGCGGTGGTGAGCGCGGCGATCGGCGCAGCATCGGCCACCATGAACTCAATCCGTGCATCGGGGTGAGCCGGGTCGATCGCCACATACGCCGCCCCGGACTTGAGCACCGCCAGCATCGCCACAATCGCCTCAGCAGAACGCTGCACCACAAGCGCCACACGTTCACCCGGACCCGCACCCTGCCCAACCAACAGGTGCGCCAACCGATTCGACGCCTCATCGAGCTCGCGGTAGCTCATTGAGTCGCCGTCAAAGGTCAACGCCAACGCGTCGGGCGCACGCGCCACTTGCTCGGCGAACAACCCCGGAATCGACACCCCTGCCGGAGCCGCCAAGCTCAATACCGCGCGGTTACCGACCTCGTCGAGGCGCACATGCTCGCCCACACCCAGCAGGTCCATCGACGACAACTGCGCGCCCGGATCGGCGGTCATCGCCACAAACACTCGTTCCAACCGCGTTACTAAGTCGCGCGTATCGCAGTTCGAAAACAATTCCCCAGCGCCGGGTGTGCTGAGGAAAAGCTGATCGTCGTCCCTAAAAAAGACCAGCCTGAACTGATCCCCGAGGCCATCATGAGTCAGAGTCGCCGATACGGGAGAACCGGCAAGGTCTGCCATATGCGTGGTCGGAATGAAATTGACGGCTACTCGATTCGACGCTGGCCCGGTTCCGCGGAGACGCGTTTTATTTTCGATAGCATGCACCGGGTACCGCTGATGCTGTAGTGCTTCCCGGATTCGGGTATCGACGTGTTCACAAAAATCAGCAACCGTGGCATCCGGCAAAGGTTTGAACACCAGCGGAACCACCCCGGAAATCATTCCGGGCACCAGCTTTACCTCGGGACGCACCCGCCTGCTGACCGGAAAATCGAACACCACATCCGACCCCTCGGTGTCGCTCCCGCGTACCAGCAGCGCACAGGCCGCAGTAATCACCGATGAGCGGCGCATCCCCAACGTCTTTGACAACTCGTCGATCCCGGCGACGGCGGACGGGTCCAGTTGCATCGGCGCCGAAGATTCATCCCGATCGCGCCCGCCCACGTCGTGCATCGACCGGGAACGCACTTCGCCTTCCGGCGCAAGATTGGTCGTCCAAAAGTCCTGGTCATCGAGATATTCGCTGGATGCTTCGTATTCTGATTCGCAATCAATCAGATCATTCAGCGACCCGAAAAACCCAGGAGGAATCGATTCGCCGGAAGCAAGTGCGTTGTAGACCACTGCGATTCGGTGGCACACAAAGGCGAGGCCAATTCCATCCACCACGAGGTGGTGGCAGCACACGAAAAAATAGAATTCGTCGACCCGTGTTTGCAGCAACGCAAATTTGAACAGCGGGCCATCGAGCGGCATCAGTGTGCGTTGAATCGATGATGCTAACCGATAGGCGTCGTGCGCAGGGTTTTGCGAGCTCGTGAGATCGTAGCGGGCAAGCTCAACGTCCGGATGATCGACCACCTTTTGGTAAATCTGCTCATCCACCTGGAAAAAAGTGGCTCTCAGTGGTTCGGCCTCGTGCACCACCTCACGGATGGCCGACTCGAATAAATCAGGGTCAATCGGCCCTGCGATGTGAATAAAAACGCCCAGTTGCCACTTGGCGTCTGCGTGCCCAGTTTGCTCCGCAAGCCATATATCCAGTTGGCCCCGCGTCAGCGGAAGCGACACCCCGCTATTAAGCGCCATCGAACTCCCCCGGGCCTCACGGTTTATTTCGCGGACGCTCGGTCCGCGGCCAGTCTGTTGCGCAGACTCTTCGGCCGGATATCAATCCAATGCTGTTCGATGTAATCCGAACACGCAGTGCGGTTTGCTTCGCTGTGAACCACCTGCCAGCCAGCTGGAACGTCGGCGAGCGCCGGCCACAGGCTGTGTTGCTCCTCGTCGTTGACCAAGACGAAAAAGCTGCCGTCGTCGAACGGATTAACGCCCACCGATTCCTCATTACTAACAGTCGACCGAAGTGAAACCCGATCCAAACGCTAATGCAGCAGACAGGGCCTGTCCGGAATTTGGACAATGTACATAGTGTGACCTAACCCGCACTTGGCAGGGGTACGACGGTGATAATTTTCGACGGTGTGACCTGCGACGATGGGTTCGGCTGGGTGATCGCGCGCCGAGCAAGCACAGACCTGGGCGAATCCCGCCACCCGACGAGGTCAGGGCGGCATCTCGGCGGAGGCCTTCATCCGCGTAGTCGCAGCAGAGCGCGTCAAACGCTTGTGCCGTGAACGGGACGGGGTGATTCCTGCACCGGTGCATGCTTCAAAGGCGCTTCGTGAGGCGTGCCGGTGAGCGAGAATTCATCCAAGACGCTCAAAAGTTCTTGTCGCCAGCCATCTTTCGAGTTGGGACGACCGGCGAGATAAGCAGTCACCGAGATAAAGACCTGTCCCTGCGCTTGTCCGGAAAGCAAGAACAACCGTCCGCCGTTCCGGTACAACATCGCCGTCGGCACGTTCGAGTGAAGCAGCTTCATCGCGAAGTTGTCGGCGTCGGTGCCATCGGCCCGACCGGCGGCCGGGTTGACAACGCCGACATTGGATGAGGCCACCCCGCCCCCAGCCGCGCCGCCGCCGACCTTGAGGAGGACCCGCTTAGGCACCAGAGCCAAAAAGGGAATGATTGACATCGCTGCCCGCTCGTCATCGCGCATATCGAGGTGAGTCGACAGTGATTGTTTGACCGCGGCGCGGATCGGGCGCAGATCCGTTGTCGCAGGTGCCGGGTCGACTATGACGATGACGTCACCGACCGCGTTGGCGCGGGTATCACCGGCGACGCGCTCGCTGAACGGCATTCTCACCACAACCAAGTCGTCTGCGGTGACTCGCCCGGCGCGCTGAGCCAGCCGGGCCGCCACTCCCACAAGCAGCGCGTTGCTGGTCCCGCCCAGTGCCTGTGCGCGAGCTTCCCACTCGTCCGCATCCACGAAAATCGTCGCCGTCGGCAGACTGATGAATTTTTCGGCCTCGGCGGGCGGCTTAAGCGGCTTAGCAGCCTGTGGAGCGGCAGCTTTGGCAACATCCCGGCCTTGCCGCGTCAACCGTGATGCGGCGGCCATGCCGGGGCCGACAGCGCGGATGTCGCGCGCACTTTGGCGGGCGTCCTGACGCAATGCCTGCCACCGCCGACGCGACCCGGAAGCCGGCCAGCTGATCGGATCCTGGCGTCCCGACGCCGCGTCCGTCAGCGCCTCGGCCAGCCCGACGCCGTCGATAAGACTATGCGAGACAACCAAACTGACCCCTGCACCCCCGTCGGTGAACGGCATCACCGCAAGGTGCCATCCAGGCCCCTGCTCGCAATCCAGCGGTGTGGTGGCCTGCTCATGAAGCCAGGCGTCGAACGCTGCCCGGGGTCCCGGCGCCGCGATCTCCATGTCCGAGAAACGATCGGCCGATACCCAGCGGTGGCGGCCAAACCGCAATGGTGACCGTTCGATGCCGCGGGACAACCGTCCCCGCTGAAGATGAGCGTGGAACTGCCGCAGACCCTCGATGTCGACCGGACGGTTGTACACCCAGACGCACTGCAGATCGGTAGTGACTCCTGACACCAAGGCGATGCCAAACGCGGCCTGGTCCTCCAGGTCGAGCAAGTTGTCCATTTTCGTACGGTATGCCGGAGACGGCGTTTCCAACCTAAAAATGACACCAAAAGCCGCGCGTCACCGTAAGCGTGACCTCGCCGCGGTGGTTTTACCGTTCGCGGGCCGTACCGAGGTCGGGGACTTGTCTTGCCGAGCTGGCATGGATGTCAAGTTGTTGGCTCAGGTTTCTCACTGATGGCGCGTCGAAGAGGATGCGCACTCCCAACCGGGTATCAAGAGTCGCGTTGATCGCGTTGATCGCGTGCATCGCCGAAAGCGAGTCTCCGCCCAGGTCGAAAAACGACTCTTGGACCCCGACGTGGTCTACCCCTAGTACTTGGGCGTAGATGTCGATAAGGATCTGCTCGACCAGGCTGGCCGGGGCGGCGAGACCGTTGTCGGAGTGGGAGGTTTGGTGAGTCGACTCCGTATCGCTGTTCCGCCCCTCCAACCGGATGCGCGTACCGCCGTCAAATGGATCCATCGACGACAGCGGCCGGTTGGGGTCGGCGGTCATGGCCACCAGCACCTGCTGGAACCGCTCGATGAGGGCGTCGATGCTGGCGGTGTCGAATACGTCGGTGCGGAACTGAACGCGAAGGTTCAATTCGGGGCCCGGCACGGCTTGGACGGCCAGCGGGTAGTGGTAGTAGTCGCGGAACTCGACGATCTCCAATCGGTGGGTGCCTGACAACGCGTCGGTGTCGGTCGGGTAGTTCTCGTAGACGAAAGCGGTGTCGAACAGCTGCTTGTGGCCGGTGAGACGGTGGATGTCGCTTAGCGCCAGGTGCTGGTGGTCGAGTGTGTGGTTGTGGGCGCTTTGCAATTGCTGCAACAGGGCCGCGGTGGTGGTCTGTGCGGTGATGGTCGCCCGCACCGGCACCGTGTTGATCAACAGCCCCACCATTGAGTCCGCGCCGGGCACTTCGGCTGGCCGCCCCGAGACCACAGCGCCGAAGGCCACATCGTCATGACCGGTCAAGCCGCGCAGGATCTGCGCCCACGCCCCCTGCAGCACGGTGTTGACGGTGGTTTGCTGTAAGCGCGCCAGTTCGCCAACCGCGCGGGTGGTCTTCTCAGACACCCGAAACGATGCCGTACTGCGCGGCCCGAGCCCCAGCCGATCCACCGGCCTGACCAGAGTGGGGGTCTCGAACCCGGCTAACACCTGATTCCACGCCGAGAGAGCGGCAGCACGGTCTCGATCGGCCAGCCAGCTGAAAAACCGGCGATATGGCACAGGCGCGGGCAGCCGCGCCCCGTGGTAGCTGGCAAAGATTTCGCTCAGCAGTATTGGCACCGACCAGCCATCGAACACGATGTGATGATTGGTCAACACCAAGCGGTGCCGATCTTCTGCGGTGCGAATCAAAGCCGCCCGAAACGCCGGCTGTTGGCCAAGGTCAAAGACCGCCGCGCGTTCCTCGGCGCACACCTGCTGGATCTGCTCCTCGACGCCGGCGCCGTCGAGCTCGACATAGCGCCACCCCGCCACCGGATCGGCCAGGATGACCTGCACCGGCTCACCGAACCCTGATAAAAATCGGGCTACCAGATTGGGATGGCGATTGACCACCGTGTGTACCGCTTCATGCAGCCGATGCTGATCGATTGGACCAGTCACGGTGATATCTATCTGCACTGCATACGCGTCGTCACCGCTACCTTCGGCGATCCCGGCGTGAAAAAGCAGCCCCTGCTGCAAGCCTGTCAACGGCAACACATCAGCAATGTCATAGCGGCGCTGAAGGTCGTCGAGTTGCTGCTGGCTGAGTCGGGCCGGGGCGATATCCGAGGGCGTCAACCCGCCCCCACCCCCGCGCACATGGGCACAGATCCCGGCCAAGGCCTCAAACCACAACCGGCCCAGCCGGCTGACCTGCGCCTGTTCTAACGCCGAGGGCGCCCAGGTCCAGTTGGCTTGCAGCTGCGGGCCGGTGTCGGTGTCGACGGTGGCGGCGTTGAGTTCAACGGTGTGGGCCAACGCCATCGGGATTGCGGCGGCTGCGGCGGTCACCGACCCGCCCTCTTGGCTGATCCGCCACACATCACCTGAGGCATAGGCCGCCGGGGCCCCCAATCGGCCCAGATAATTGAATCCGATCGACGGATCCGACCCGCCCAGGTCCACCTCGGGGTTCAAGTACCGCAACAGCCCATAACCCAGGCCGTCCGGCAGCGCCCGAAGTTGCTCCTTCGCGTCTTTGATCACCGTCCCCAACACGGCTTCACCGGCGAGCACCTGCGTCCACGACAACCCACCCATGCTCAACGACACCGGATACTTGGCGGTAAACCACCCCACGGTCCGTGACAAGTCCACATCGGCGCCCAACTCCTCGTGACGCCCATGACCCTCGACATCAATACCGACCGGTGCGCTGCCCGTGCCCAAAAACTCCGCCACCGCTAAACCGAACGCGATCAACAAAATGTCCTGTATCCCGGCATGGAAGGCCGCAGGAACCTCACCCAGCAGCATGCGGGTGATTTCGGGATCCAGTTCCACGGACAACTGCCCGGCCGCGGCAAGCGTATCCACCTCGGGGCGCACCGCGGGCAACACCGCAGGCGTGCTTGCCACCTGTCGCCAAACCTCGGCCTGATCCACCACCTCCGCTGTGTGCGCGTGCGCAGCCAACAGCTTCGCCCACCGGGCAAACGACGTCCCGCCAGCCGGTAGCGCCACCTTCTGCCGAGCACGATGCTGGGCCCAGGCGATGTTGAGGTCTTCAAGCAGGATCCGCCACGACACCCCATCAACGGCCAAATGGTGAACGATCACCACCAACTGTCCCGCCGGGGCCGCCCACACCGCGCTCAACATCACCCCCGCGGCCGGGTTCAACCGCGACCGGGCCGCCGCCACCGCCTCGTCAGAGAGCGCCTCCGCAGTGTGCAGGCATCCGCGCGCATCCACCGACCCCGCCTCGGGCACCATCAGTGCCCAATTGCCAGCACCGTCGTCTTCGACCCGGGCCCGCAACATGGCATGCCGATCCAGCAACGCCTGCAGCACCACCACTACATCGGCCTCGGTGACTCCTGCCGGTGCCTGCAACGGCACTGTCTGGTTGAACTGCTCAACCAGACCCTCCAGGCTATGCAGCCACCT
>NZ_JCALCV010000032.1:0-24443 GCF_059812525.1 Mycobacterium sp. NGS51 | reverse complement strand
GCAGCGTCTCACCGCCGCTGGCCTCAATGACTGCGCGATCGCGCGACAGACCGGCATTCCGCGATGCACGGTGCGAGACTGGCGCCGAGGTCGCGGTCACTCTGCGGTTCGACGCGGGTCGCGCTGCACGCATAACTACGCTGGCTTACCTGCGGATACATATAGCTATCTACTCGGTCTTTATCTCGGCGACGGATGCATCTCACGTCATACCCGCACGTGGCGTCTCAGAATCACTCTCGACACGAAGTACCCGGGAATCATCGACCGCAGTCGGAACGCCATCGACATACTCATGGCAGGACAACATGCGGCGGTATTGCGACGTTCCGATGGCTGCACGGAGGTCTCGCTCTGCTCCAATCACTGGCCGTGCTTGTTTCCTCAGCACGGTCCCGGCAAGAAGCACTTGAGGTCGATCCAACTGGAGCCATGGCAGGAAGTACTCGTCAAGCAGGCCACGGAGGAATTCGTTCGCGGCCTAATCGATAGCGACGGGTGCCGTGTCGTCGCCAACGATCGTGGCGTCCGAAGTGTGCGCCACCACTTCTCCAACCGATCCGACGATATTCGGAATCTGTTCTGCGCGGCACTCGACGACCTCGGAATTCCATGGACCCGACCGAGCAAGTACCAGGTCGCCATCTACCGCAAATTAGCGACAGCGCGCCTCGACGAGTTCGTCGGGCCCAAGGCGTGAGAGGTACCGTCTAAGCGTGTCCACTACACGCCGTCGGAGATGGGCGCTCGTCGCGCTCGTCATCGTCGCTGCCTGCGGTTGCCTGGCTCTGGGCTGGTGGCAGTGGACAAGGTTTCAATCGACGTCGGGCACTTTCCAGAACCTCGGCTACGCCTTGCAATGGCCGCTGTTCGCCGGGTTCTGTGTCTACGCCTACCGCAAGTTCGTCCGCTACGAAGAGGTCCCGCCCGAGCCGTCGAAAGACAACGCCGTGACGGAGATACCTGACGGACTGTTGCCGGAGCGACCCCAGCCCCAATCGCGGCGGCCCGACGACCCGGCGCTGCGGGAGTACAACGCCTACCTGGCCGAATTGGCGAAGAACGAGACGCACAGACAACGAAGGACCACCGCATGAGCACGTCCGAAACCCCCGAGGCGCAGCAGATTTTCCCGGTAGCGAAGATCCGCACCGCGCTGCTGGGCTATCGCATCATGGCGTGGACGACCGGCGTTTGGCTCATCGCGCTGTGTTACGAGATCGTGGTGCGCTACGTCGTCAAGGTGGACAATCCGCCGACCTGGATCGGCGTGGTGCACGGCTGGGTGTACTTCACGTATCTGATCTTCACCGCCAACCTCGCAGTCAAGGTCCGTTGGCCGATCGCCAAGACGGTCGGGGTGCTGCTGTCGGGCACCATCCCGCTGCTGGGCATCATCGTCGAGCACTTCCAGACCCAGAACATCAAGGCACAGTTCGAGCTGTAGCCTAGCTATTCCGCCAGGGCTCGCAGCGCGGGTAGCAGCAGTGCCAGCGCCCGGCCCCGATGCGACACCGCATCCTTCTCCGCCGGCGTGAGCTCGGCCGCTGACCGATCAGAGCCGCACGGAACGAACACCGGGTCGTAACCAAAGCCGCCCTCGCCACGCGGCTCGCGGGCGATGGTGCCCGGCCACTCGCCGCGCACGACGACCTCGTCGGACCCGGACACCAATGCGCATGCCGACACAAACGCCGCACCCCGCCGCTCGTCGGGCACATCACGCAACTGCGCCAACAGCAACGCGGTATTGGCGGGGTCCTCACCGTGTACACCTGACCACCGGGCCGACAACACCCCGGGCATACCGTTCAGTGCCGCCACCTCAAGCCCGGAATCATCTGCAACACAAGGTAATCCCGTCGCCGCAAACCCGTCACGCGCCTTGGCCAGCGCATTGTCTTCGAAAGTCGCACCAGTTTCCGGAGCTTCGTCGTACGGCGCAACATCGTCGAGCGACACCAACGTCACGCTCGACAGTTCGGCCGCGTCCAGCACTCGGCGCAGCTCGGCCAGCTTCTTGCGGTTGCGACTGGCGACCAACAACTGACTCAGGTTCCGAACGCCTTCTGCGGAGGAGGTCCCTCGGGCAGCACGCCCGGATACGGCAACGCCAACGCCTCACGTTGTGCGGCGAACAGCTTGTCGCAGGCGCCAAGCGCAGCGTCGAGCATCTTGTCCAGCGTTGAGCGTGGGAACGTCGCACCCTCGCCGGTCCCCTGGATTTCCACCAGCGTTCCGGTATCGGTGGCGACGACGTTCATGTCGACTTCAGCGCGCGCATCCTCCTCGTACGGCAGATCGACCCGAATCCGGCCGTCGACCACGCCGACGCTGACCGCGGCGATCGCACACGACAGCGGCCGCGGATCGGAGAGCTTGCCCGCCGCCGACAGGTAAGTCACCGCGTCGGCCAGCGCCACGTAGGCGCCGGTGAT
Source organism: Mycobacterium sp. NGS51 (assembly GCF_059812525.1). Lineage (NCBI taxonomy): Bacteria > Bacillati > Actinomycetota > Actinomycetes > Mycobacteriales > Mycobacteriaceae > Mycobacterium > Mycobacterium sp. NGS51. Next base: position 22,005 of record NZ_JCALCV010000032.1, on the reverse strand, counting down.
CGCGGCGGTGCGGGTTCCGCCGTCGGCCTGCAGCACATCGCAGTCGAGGGCGATGGTGTTCTCCCCCAACGCCGCCAGGTCGATCGCCGCCCGCAACGACCGGCCGACCAGCCGGCTGATCTCCTGCGTGCGACCGCTCAGGCGGCCCTTCACCGATTCGCGGTCGCTGCGAGTGTGGGTGGCCGAGGGCAACATCGCGTACTCTGCGGTGAGCCAGCCCAGCCCAGATCCCTTGCGCCAGCGCGGTACTCCCTCGGTGACGGATGCGGTGCACATGACCCTGGTCTGACCGAATTCAACGAGCACCGAACCCGCAGGATGTGACGTGAAGCCACGGGTGATCGTTACCGGGCGTAGCTCGTCGTCGAGACGGCCGTCTTCTCGTTTAGACACGCCGCCAACCTTAACCAGCGGTCAGCTCACGTCGGTTTGGGAGTGCATGATCTCGAACGTCTCACCGCACACCACCGCATGCACGGGCCCGTCGAACTCGGCCTTGGCTTCCCTGATCACGTCCTCGCGCGAGGTCCACGGCGGAATGTGGGTGAGCAGCAACTCCCGCACGCCCGCGTCCGCGGCCACCCGGCCCGCTTCGGTACCCGACAGATGCAGATTGGCCGGCCGGTGCGGCGAGTGCGTCCAAGACGCCTCGCAGAGAAAGACATCGGCATCGCGGGCCAACTCAACGAGCGCATCGCAGCAACCGGTGTCGCCGCTGTAGACGAACGACACGCCATCGGCGTCCGTGAACCGCATGCCATACGACTCAGTCGGGTGAGCCACCAGTCGGGGCAGCACCGTCAATGCTCCTACCGTCACCGGCTCACCGTCGACCCAGTGATGAATATCGAAGATGTCGGAGAAGTCGTCGATCTCTCCGCCGTACGGTGACGACGCCGCCCCTAGTCGCGACCAGGTGTCGCTGGGGCCGTACATCAGCGCCTTACCAGTCGGCGGCGTCGGGTGGTAGCGACGCCAGACGAACAGTCCAGGCAAGTCCAGGCAATGGTCGGCATGCAGATGCGACAACAGCACTTGGACCGCACTGGGATCGGTTTGATGCTGCAGCGCTCCCAGTACCCCCCCGCCGAAGTCGATGACCAGCGGTGGAGTGTCCGGCGCCCGCAACAGATACCCCGATGCCGGCGAATCGGGACCCACCACGCTGCCTGAGCAGCCGAGGACGGTCATTCGCACGGTCCCTACTGTGCCATGCCCGACACCTCGTTGGCCAAGACATCTCCGCTTTACTGCAGACCGCGATCATTTCGATACACCGACCTGACGGTGGACCGGCTGAACACCGGTGACGGCGGGTCCCAAGAACCGCCCCGCCAGGCGGGTGAATGCCTCGGGGTCGCCGGTGGCTTCGAACCCTCGGGTGGCCGGCGCTGCATCATGCGGGCGCAGCAGATCCCGCTCGGTGAGAACCCGCACCAACTCCTTGGCGGTCTCCTCAGCGCTGGAGACCAGCGTGACGTTCTCGCCCATCGCCAGCTGGATCAACCCGGACAGCAACGGGTAGTGCGTGCATCCCAGCACCAGGGTGTCGACGTCGGCGCGCTGCAGGGGCTCCAGGTAACCCTCCGCCAAGCCAAGGACTTGACGACCGCTGGTGATGCCGCGTTCGACGAAGTCGACGAACCGCGGGCAGGCCACCGCGGTGATTTCGGTGTCGCGGGCGGCAGCAAACGCATCTTGGTAGGCGTGCGAGGCGATGGTGGCCTGCGTGCCGATGACGCCGATGCGGCCATTGCGGGTCGCGGCGACGGCGCGCCGCACCGCAGGCAGGATCACTTCGACGACCGGAACGTCGTAGCGTTCGCGGGCGTCGCGCAGGCACGCCGAGGACGCGGAGTTGCAAGCGATCACCAGCGCCTTGACCCCACGCTCGACCAGGTTGTCGCCGATGGCCAAGGCGTGGGCGCGGATCTCGGAGATGGTCAGCGGACCATACGGTCCATTGCCGGTGTCGCCGACGTAGACGATGTCCTCGTCGGGCAACTGGTCGATGATCGCTCGCGCCACCGTGAGTCCCCCGACCCCGGAATCGAAAACGCCGACGGGCGCCAGTGCGCGGCTCACGTCGGCACCGCCCGGCGACGCTCGCGGGCCTTACGCTCCGGGCTGGACAACATATAGGCGGCCAGCACTCCGGCGATCCCGCCACACAGATGCCCCTGCCAGGACACTCCCCCGCAGACGTTGAGCACCGGGACAGCCCCCCACAGCACCCCGCCATAGGTGAAGAGCACCACGATGCCGATGACGATCTGCCAGCCCGAGCGGATGAAGAAGCCGAACACCAGCAAAAAGGTCAGCCAACCGAAGATGAGGCCCGACGCGCCGATGTGGTCGGTCTCGCCGCACGGCGAGCCGACGTTGCCGATCAGCCAGGTGCCGAAACCGCCGACGATCCACACGATCGCCGTCGCCCAGACGAACCGCGACAACCCGGCCAGCGTCACCAAAAAGCCGAGTACCAACGCCGGGCCGGTGTTGGCGATCAGATGCGCCCAATTGGCGTGCAGCAGCGGAGCGAAGATGATGCCCCACAGCCCATCGGTCTCCAGCGGCCGAATACCGTTGCGGTCCAGCTGATGTCCGCCGAGCTGATCGAAAAGCTCGACGACGTAGAGCAGCGCCACGAAGCTGAGGATCGTGGCCCCGCCGACCAACAGTGTCGAACGTTTCCTTGGCTGGGAGGGCGCGGGAACCGGTTGTCCGGGTCGCCCGGTCACGTGCGCCGCTCCTCCCCATCGCTTCGCTCTGCATCGTCGCCGGCGGTCAAGCCCATAGCTGCCCTTCCAACGCATCCTCGGCTTCGTCCAAGCTACCGGCGTAGGCCCCAGTGGAGAGGTACTTCCAGCCAGCGTCGGCGACGACGAACGCGATGTCGGCGCGCTCGCCCGATTTGACCGCCTTGGCAGCGATACCGAGCGCGGCATGCAGCACCGCGCCGGTGGAAATACCGGCGAAGATGCCTTCGACATCGATGAGCTCTCGGGTCCTGCGCACCGCGTCGGCGGCGCCCACCGAGTAGCGGGTCGTCAGCACCGCAGGGTCATACAGTTCCGGTACGAAGCCCTCGTCGATGTTGCGCAGCGCGTACACGCCTTCGCCGTAGCGGGGTTCGGCGGCAACGATCCGCACATCGGGCACCTGCTCACGCAGGAACCGGCCGGTGCCCATCAGCGTGCCGGTGGTGCCCAGTCCGGCGACGAAATGGGTGATCTCCGGCAGATCGGCCAGCAGTTCGGGGCCGGTGCCGTAGTAGTGCGAGTCGGTGTTGGCCGGGTTGCCGTACTGATAGAGCATCACCCACGACGGGTTGGCCGCAGCCAGCTCCTTGGCGGTAGCCACGGCGGTGTTGGAACCGCCCTCGGCCGGCGAGAAGATGATCTGCGCACCGTAGAGCTCGAGCAACTGGCGTCGCTCGATCGAGGTGTTCTCCGGCATCACGCAGATCAGCTGGTAGCCCTTCAGCCGCGCTGCCATCGCCAGCGAGATACCGGTGTTGCCACTGGTGGGTTCCAGGATCGTCGCGCCGGGCGCCAGCAGGCCGTCGGCCTCGGCCTGCTCGATCATCCGCAGCGCCGGCCGGTCCTTGATCGACCCGGTCGGGTTGCGGTCCTCGAGCTTGGCCCACAGCCGGACACGCGGCTCGTCATCCCAACGCGGTGACAGCCGCGGCAGGCCCACCAACGGCGTGTTGCCCAGCGCCTGCAGCAAGGAGTCGTAGCGCGCCATTTAGCCCCCGGCGACGGCCGGCAGGATGGTGACCGAGTCGCCGTCAGCGATCGTGGTGTCCAGCCCACCGGAGAACCGCACGTCCTCGTCGTTGACATAGATGTTGACGAAGCGGTGCAGTTTGCCGTTATCGACCAGCCGCTCGGTGATGCCCGAGTAGTTGGCCTCCAGGTCGCTGATCACCGCCTGCAGTGTGTCGCCGCTGGCTTCGACGCGCTTCTGCCCCCCAGTGTGGGGGCGCAGGATGGTCGGAATGGACACGGTGACGCTCATTGATGCTCCTCGTAATGCTCGACGATGGTGACGGGCTCTTCGGTGACGACGCCGTCGACGATGCGATAACTGCGCAACTCGTGCCGGTCGGGGTCACGGGTGGACACCAGCACGTAATGCGCGTCGCGCTCGGCGGCCAGGTTTGTGTCGGTGCGGCTGGGATAAGCCTCCGTCGCGGTGTGCGAGTGATAAATGACCACCGGCACCTCGTCGGCCGCATCCATCGCACGCCACACCTTGAGTTGCTCGGCTGAATCGAACCGGTAGAACGTCGGCGAGCGTTCGGCGTTGACCATCGGGATGTGGCGCTCCGGGCGATCCGAGCCCTCCGGGCCGGCCAGCACGCCGCAGGCTTCGTCGGGGTGATCGGCGCGCGCGTGGGCGACCATCGCGTCCACCAGATCAGCACGAATCACCAGCACGTTAGCGGTTCTCTCTTCCTTACTTGAATGCTCCGGGCAACAGGTCCCGGTAGGCCGGTATTCCAGCCACCGACTCGGCGGCCAGCACGCCGACCAGCACTGCGCGAGCCAGGCAATCGGCCGCCGCCGCGCCGACAGCGGTCACCAGCGCGGTCTCGGGCGAGAACGCGGCCGGCGTGTCGGCCGGTGGTACCACCTCGACGGCGCCAGTAGCCAGCGCGAACACCATATCGCCGTCCAGTGGCGTGTGCGCAGGGCGGATGGTGTGAGCAAGGCCGTCGTGGGCGGCGGTGGCCACCCGCTGGCAGCCGGCCGAGGTCAGCGCGGCGTCGGTAGCGACCACCGCAATCGTGGTGTTCAACGGGCTCACCGGGCTTTCCCGTTGCGCCAACGCCGCGATCTGCTCGGCCGGGGGCGCCGTCAACCCGAACTCGTCGGTCAGTTTCGCCATCCACGGCAGCCCGGTGGCCTTGTCGACGACGTCGCCGGCGGAATTCACCGCGACCACCGCGCCGACCGTCACCCCGCCTTCCAGGATCGTCGACGCCGTCCCGACCCCGCCTTTGAGCACACCGGCGCGAGCGCCTACCCCGGCACCCACAGTTCCCACCGCTAGGGCACCGCTTTCAGCGTCCGCCGCTTCGCAGGCGGCGAAGCCAAACTCCGCGCTCGGCCGACAGCCCCAGCCGCCGACCTCCAGATCGAAGATGACCGCACCCGGCACGATGGGCACCACACCGCCGTCCATCGCCACACCGCGACCGCGGTCCTCCAGCCAGCGCATCACACCGTCGGCGGCAGCCAGCCCGTAGGCACTGCCGCCGGCGAGCAGCACCGCGTCGACGTAGCGCACGCTGTTGGCCGGGTCGAGCAGGTCAGTTTCGCGGCTGCCCGGAGCGCCCCCGCGGGCGTCGACGGCACCGACGGCGCCGGGCGGCGTGACGACCACGGTGACGCCGCTAGCCCAGCCGGCGCCGAGAGTCGCATCGGGGTCCAATCGGTGATAGTGGCCCACCCGGATGCCGGCGACGTCGGTAATCGAGTTCATCGAGTCCCCATCAGCGCCAGCACCAGGTATTCCTGCAGGACGGTCAACCACTGATAGACGTCGAGGTGTGGAGCCAGCGGATGGTCGTCGGGCAGCCGATCCGGGCCGTCGGGGCGGATGTCGAGCATGGTGCCCAAAGCGAGGCGAAGATCGTTGACAGCTGCGATCCAGGCATTGGCAGCGTCCTCGGTCAGCTCGAGGCGGCCACCACCCTCGGGCAACGTATCCAATAGCTCTTGTGCCGCAACCCGTTTGGCATCGATGATTTCCGGCTCGTGCAAACTGCGTAGCGCGGCGTTGAGGCTATCCGCGGAATCAGGCGCGTCATCGTCGGGCTCGGAGAAGTCCGGTAATAGCCGGCGCAGTGTCGCATTGTCCGGGGGTTCGGCGCTACCAGTTCGCATACCGGTAATCTGCTCGAGTTCATCTGCCGGAGAAGAGGATTCCCGATCTTCGAGCAGACCCATCATCGAGCTGACCAGATTCTTGAGCAATGTCGCCTCGTGCAGCGCCAGAGCGGATCGAAAACGAGGGCCATCGGCGGTGTCGACCCGCTTCCACTTGCGCACGCCTCGATCTCACCGGTCCTGCTGCATGGTGGCCCACAGTCCGGCGGCATGCAGCTTGGACACGTCGACCTCCATGGACTCCCGGCTGCCCGACGACACCACAGCTTTGCCTTCGTTGTGCACCTGCAACATCAGTTTCGTGGCATGCGGCTCGCTGTACCCGAACAACTTCTGGAAGACATACGTCACGTAGTTCATCAAGTTGACCGGGTCGTCCCACACGATGGTGACCCACGGACTGGCCGCGACCTCGACCGCATCGGCCTGGCGTTGCCCGCTGGTTCCCGGCTTGGCCGGCGCTGACGCAACCATGACTTCCAGGATACCGAGCAATCGCGCTGGCCACGTCAGCCGATACCGTTGCAGTGTGGACGACTCGGCCTCCGCTGGGCTGCTGACCGATAAATACGAGTTGACGATGCTGGCGGCAGCATTGCGCGATGGGACGGCTCACCGCCGGACTACTTTCGAGCTGTTCGCGCGACGGCTGCCGGCAGGACGGCGGTATGGGGTGGTCGCCGGCACCGGCCGATTCCTGGAAGCGTTGCCGCGGTTCAGGTTCGACGATGCCGCACTCGCGTCACTGGCGGAGTTCCTCGACGCCGAGACCTTGCGCTATCTCGGCGACTATCAGTTCCGCGGTGACGTCGACGGGTATGCCGAGGGCGAGCTGTATTTCCCCGGGTCGCCGGTGCTTTCAATACATGGCAGTTTCGCCGAATGCATCGTGTTGGAAACACTGGCGTTGTCGATCTTCAACCACGACACCGCGATCGCCTCGGCCGCTGCGCGCATGGTCAGCGCCGCGCAGGACCGGCCGCTGATCGAGATGGGGTCTCGGCGCACCCATGAGCAGGCCGCCGTCGCCGCAGCGCGTGCCGCCTACCTCGCCGGCTTCGCCGCATCCTCCAACCTCCAAGCCCAACACCGATACGGCGTACCGGCCGAGGGCACCGCCGCGCACGCCTTCACCCTGCTGCACACCGGTCCCGACGGCCCCGACGAGACGGGCGCATTCCGCGCCCAGGTCGACGCGCTGGGCGTCGACACCACGCTGCTAGTCGACACCTACGACGTCACGACCGGGGTGGCCAACGCGGTAACCGCCGCCGGAGCCGAACTCGGTGCGGTGCGCATCGACTCCGGTGAGCTGGGGGTACTGGCCCGCCAGGTCCGCGAGCAGCTCGATCGGCTGGGCGCGACACGAACCCGCATCGTGGTATCCGGCGACCTCGACGAGTTCGCGATCGCCGCATTGCGCGCCGAGCCAGTGGACAGCTACGGGGTCGGCACTTCGCTGGTCACCGGGTCGGGTGCCCCCACGGCGAACATGATCTACAAACTGGTCGAAGTCGACGGGATCCCGGTGCAGAAGCGCAGCAGCCGCAAAGAGTCCCAGGGCGGCCGCAAGGAGGCGGTGCGACTGTCCCGCCAGAGCGGGACGATCACCGAGGAGGTCGTCTATCCGGCGGGTCGTCCCCCGAAAACCGCCGATACCTGCCGCCCGTTGACGATTCCGCTGGTCCGCGATGGCGAGTCGGTGGTCGAGGTCAACCTGGGCGTGGCGCGCACGCTGGTGGCCGCCGGCTTGAGAAGCTTGCCGTGGGAGGGTCTGATGTTGTCGCACGGCGACCCCGCGATTCCCACGACCCAGATCTCAGCCCCGCATCACCAAACCGACCAGGAGTAATCACGTCCGAGCTGTCCGTGCCCGACCTGCTGGCCACCGCGGTGGCAGCGCTGGGCGGCAGTGAGCGCAACGGCCAGGTGCAGATGGCCGCCGCCGTCGCGCATGCTTTCGAAACCGGCGAGCACCTTGCCGTACAGGCCGGCACCGGCACCGGAAAGTCGTTGGCGTACCTGGTGCCTGCAATCCTTCGCGCAATCACCGACGACAGAACAGTCGTGGTCTCAACCGCCACGATTGCGCTGCAACGTCAACTCGTCGACCGCGACCTGCCACGGCTGGCCGATTCGCTGACCGAAGCCCTGCCCCGACGACCCGAGTTCGCGCTACTCAAAGGGCGTGGAAACTATCTGTGCCTCAACAAGGTTCACAATGGCTCGCTCACCGAACCCGACGACCGGCCGCAGGAAGAGCTGTTCCAGCCGATGGCTACCAGCGCGCTAGGTCGCGACGTGCAACGCCTGGTCGAGTGGTCATCGAACACCGACACCGGTGACCGCGACGAGCTTCGCCCGGGCGTGCCCGACCGATCCTGGAGTCAGGTCAGCGTTTCGGCGCGAGAATGCATCGGCGTTGCACGCTGCCCGTTCGGTACCGACTGCTTTTCGGAGAAGGCGAGAAGCCGCGCCGGGACCGCCGACATTGTCGTCACCAACCATGCACTGCTGGCCATCGATGCCATCTCTGAAGCCGCGGTGCTGCCCGAGCATGACCTGCTCGTCGTCGACGAAGCCCACGACCTGGTCGACCGAGTGACATCGGTCGCGACGGCCGAACTGTCGGCGACCGCGCTGGGCGTCGCCCACCGGCGCGCCGCCCGCCTGATCGATCCGGAACTCTCCGAACGCCTGGAGGCCGCGACAGCGACGCTTTCGGCGGCGATCCACGAAGCATCACCGGGACGAATGGATCGACTCGACGATGAGATGGCCAGCTATCTGACAGTGCTGCGGGATGCGTCGGCCAAAGCCCGATCGGCGATCGACACGGCGCCGAGCGACCCAAAAGCTGCCTCGGCGCGCGCGGAAGCCGTAACCGCACTGACCGACATCAGCGATACCGCGGCGCGCATGCTGGCCTCGTTCATCCCGGCGATCCCTGACCGCACCGACGTGATGTGGCTGGACCACGAAGACAACCGGGGTAGTGTGCGGGCGATCTTGCGGGTGGCGCCCCTTTCGGTGGCAGAGTTGTTGCGCGGGAGGCTGTTTGAGCGCTCTACCACCGTCCTCACGTCGGCCACGCTGGCTATTGGCGGCAGCTTCGACGCGATGGCATCGGCCTGGGGGCTGACCGGCGGCGACGACCAGCCCCGCTGGCGCGGTCTCGATGTCGGTTCACCATTTCAGCACGCCAAAGCCGGGATCCTCTACGTTGCCGCGCAATTGCCGCCGCCGGGCCGCGACGGCACGGGTTCCGCTGAACAGCTGAGTGAAATCGCCGAACTCGTCACCGCCGCCGGCGGGCGGACGCTCGGATTGTTCTCCTCGATGCGCGCGGCACGAGCGGCCGCCGAGGCCATGGCCCAACGACTTTCGACACCAGTGCTGTGTCAAGGCGACGACAGCACCGCCGCACTGGTCGAGCAGTTCGCCGACGACCCCGAGACGTCGCTGTTCGGCACGCTGTCGCTGTGGCAAGGCGTCGACGTGCCCGGACCGTCGCTATCGTTGGTGATCATCGACCGGATTCCGTTCCCGCGGCCCGACGATCCGCTGCTCTCAGCCCGCCAGCGCGCGGTGGCCGCGCATGGCGGTAACGGCTTTATGGCCGTGGCAGCCAGCCATGCCGCGTTGTTGCTGGCGCAGGGCGCCGGGAGGCTGCTGCGGGGTGTCGACGATCGCGGCGTGGTTGCGGTGCTCGACTCGCGGATGGCCACCGCCCGCTACGGCGGTTACCTGCGCGCGTCGTTACCGCCGTTCTGGCCGACGACCGACGGCGCGAAAGTTCGTGAGGCGCTGACGAGGTTGCGTAGCGCGCAGGAGCGGGATTCTGGAGACGACGAGCAAACTGACGCAGCAGAGTAGGTGCGCGACGGAACGAAGTGCAGTCATGCGCACTCTGCATGTCGAGGACATCATCTGATCGGGAGGCGGCGAATCATGTCCCACCTTGCTCGGACTGCGGGTGCGGCGCCGTCGCCACGGGTACCCCGCCGTCCGATGAGCCCACTGCCACCGCCGTCGTTGTCGGTTGCTTGGTCGCGGTTTCTTCTCCCGGCGACTGGCCCCGGCGACCGGCGGGCTTTAGACGGCTCGCGATGAGACCCGCGACGATCAGCAGGACGGCGTAGACGATCAGGTTGAGGTTCTCTAGTAGGGGCCGCCACTGCACCGTGGGCGACATGTACAACAGGCCGATGCGCGGCACGCGGTCATGGGGAAATGAATACGCCCATGAACCCATCACCGCCCACATTGCCCCTACCGCGGCCCACCACCGTGCATTGCTCAGCGCCCGATGTACGAGATAGACGATCACCGGTACAAGCCACACCCAGTGATGGCTCCAAGAAAACGGCGACACCACGGTGGAGCTCAACCCTGCAACGGCGAGCGCGAGCAGGGGTTCGCCTCGGCGGTACAAGCGCACGGCGATCCACATGCTGATCGCCACCACACACGCATCGGCGGCCAGCCACAACCACGTCGGCGGCACCGCTCCCGATAGGCGGGCGATCGCTCCGCGGACCGTCTGGTTGGCAGCGCCCTTGAAGAGAAACCCGCGAACGTAGCCGGGGTCAACGAAATACCCGCGCCAGTACTGCCACGAATCGTCGGGAAGGATCAGCCACCCCAGCCCGATTGTGGCGGCGAGCGTGACGACGGCGACCGCTGCGGCCCGCCACTGGCGCACCAGCAGGTAATACAACACGAAGTACGCGGGCGTGAGCTTGATGCCCGCCGCGATGCCGACGCCGATCCCTTTGAGTCGGCTGCGCTCGTCGCGGGAGGCGTCCCACAGCACCAGCAGCATCATCAGCAGGTTGATCTGTCCGAAAAACAGCGTGGTGCGAACCGGTTCCAGAAACGCGCAGGCAAGCGCGAGCAGCGCTGAGATGCCGGCGAGGTAAGGCGTGAGTCGGTAGCCCAATATCCGAAAGCACACCATCACGCACGCAATCAGCAGCGCAACATTGAACGCCGACCAGATGTACCTGTCTGCCTCATACGGCAGCCAGACCAAGGGCACGAAAACAAGGGCGGAGAACGGCGGGTAGATATACAGGAGCGGGCCGCCGCCGAGCGTCTTGCCGTAGAGCGGCAGGTCTTTGAGAACGTGGTAACCGCCGTCGCGGTACACGTAGTAATCCGCCCATCCCACTAGCAGACCGATGTTGGGCTGCCACAACGTCACGAGTGTGATCAGCAAGACCACGGAAGCGGTCGCCGCGACGAGGAGGATCGCCAGAGTCGACCACCGGAAACCGAGCCGTCGACGTGCGGGGTGAGCATGGCGATCTGCTGGCTGGGCGACCGCGTCAACTTCGCACATCGACCGAGCCTCTCCGGGCCGCATCGCGCTGGTTCTGATGGTTATATACCAACGCAGAACGGGAATGTAAGCAAACGGCGATGACCCGTGCTCGGCGCACAGTAGCCAGGCGGCTCCACCCCTCATCGACAAATCGGGCGCCGTCACCACACGCGGAGGTTTACTCTCCTTCCAGACAGGAAGGCCGCGCATGGCCGATGTGAAGCTCATCCCGCTCGAAGTACTTTTGGGCCACCCAGAACGGATGGCCGCACAGATCTCGCCGGACGGCAGGCGGTTGTCCTATCTTGCACCACTTGACGGCGTGCTCAACGTGTTCGTCGCCGAGGCCGGAACGGGCGACGAGCGTCCGGTGACCCACGACACCGCCCGCGGCATCCAGGGCTACTTTTGGGCCCACGACAACCGCCACATCATGTATGTGCGCGACAACGACGGAAGCGAGAACTTCCGCCTCTACGACGTCGACCTGGAAACCGCTGTCGAACGCGACCTCACGCCGCTCGACGGTGTGCAATGCCGAGTCATCGCTCACAGCAAGGACTTTCCGAACGAGGTGCTCATCGGCTTGAACAAGGACAATCCACAGCTGCACGATGTGTACCACCTGGACCTGACAACTGGACAGCTGGAGAAGATCGTTGAGAACCCGGGCTTTCTTGGCTGGGTGATCAACCACGACCTGAAGGTCCGTGGCGCGGTGGCGATGACGGCCGATGGCGGCGCGGTTATTTCGGTGCGCGACGACGAGACCTCCGACTGGCGGCCGTTACTGCAGGCGCCGCCGGAGGATGCGGAATCGACAGGGCCCGTAGGCTTCACGAAGGACCATCTGGGCATGTTTATCCAGACATCCGTCGACTCGAACACTGGACGACTGGTGAAGATGGACATCGCGACCGGTGCCATCCAGGTAATCGCTGAGGACCCCGCCTACGACATTGCAGGGGTGATGCGGCACCCCGACACGCGCGAGATCGAGGCGGTGACGGTGTACGGCGATCGCCTGGAGTACAAGGTCTTCGACGACGCGGTCCGCGCTGACATCGAAGCGCTGCAGCGGCTCAGCGCGGGCGATTTGGTGATCAGCGCCCGAAACGATGACGACACGACGTGGCTGGTCGCCTTCGACAACGACGCCGGACCCGTGAAGTTCTACAGCTGGGACCGCGACACCCAGACCGCGACGTTCCTGTTCGATCACCGCCCGCAACTCAACGACTACCCGCTGGTGCCGATGGAGCCTTTCACCTTCGCCGCGCGCGACGGGCTGACGATCCACGGCTACCTCTCCTTCCCGTCCGGCGTCGAGCGCAGCAACCTGCCGGCTGTCCTCGTCGTGCACGGCGGCCCGTGGGCCCGAGACGGCTGGGGACTGGACCCCGAGGCGCAGTGGCTCGCGAACCGCGGCTACCTGTGCGTGCACGTGAATTACCGCGGGTCCAGCGGCTATGGCAAGAACTTCCTGAACGCGGGTAACCGCGAGTGGGGCGCCAAAATGCACGACGATCTGCTGGACGCCGTCAATCACCTTGCAGCGCAGGGCCTTGTCGACCGTGAACGCCTCGCCATCTATGGCGGATCCTACGGCGGGTATGCCGCGCTGATCGGTGCAACATTCACCCCTGACGTCTTCAAGTGCGCGATATCTATGGTCGGCCCGTCCAACCTGAACACACTCATCGGGTCGTTTCCCGAGTACTGGAAGCCGATGATCGCGATGTGGCACAAGCGAGTCGGCGAGGACAAGGACTTTCTGTGGTCTCGTTCGCCGCTGTCGAAAGTCGACGACATCCGAATTCCCATCCTCATCGCCCAGGGCGAGAACGATCCACGCGTGAAACGGGCGGAGTCTGAACAGATCGTCGCGGCCATGACAGAGCGCGGGATTGATCACGAGTATGTGATGTACGAGAACGAGGGGCACGGGTTGGTTAAGCCCGAGAACCGCCTCGACTTCTATCATCGGGCCGACCGGTTCCTCGCCAAACACCTAGGCGGCAGGTCCGAGTGAACTGAACTACTGCGCAATTTGAGACGCACGACTCAGGATCGGCGCAGCGACGCTCTCGTTATGGTTGGAGCTCGAAAGTGAACTCGTGGCCGCAGATCCGGATATGGTCGCCGTCGGCGAGGGTGGCATTGGGATCCAGTCGCCGGTCCTGCACCAACACGCCGTTGGCCGATTTCAAATCGATGATCATGAAACTGCTTCCGGTATCGATGATTACGGCATGACGCCGACTGACTTCGGCATCGGCGAGAACGATGTCATTCTCTGCCAGGCGTCCTATCCGCGTCGCTGGCGCTTGTAGCGGGTAGCGCCGCCCGGATGCATCGCGCAAACCGGCAACAACAGACCGGCGAATAAGAGCGGGGTGCGCGGTGGCAAGGGCGCGGGCCGCAGTGGTTTTGCCAGCATGCTTGGTATCCAGACGCTCTTGGCGCAGAATTCGCGTGTGCAGGACCTCGACGGTCGGGCCCGGGTCAATGCCCAGATCCTCAGCCAGCGTCGTTTTGAGCCGCCGATAGGCCTCCAGTGCGTCGGACTGGCGTTCATCCACGTAGTACGCAGTGATCAACTGCGCCCACAACGGTTCACGGTACGGATGCTCGGCAGCGAGTTCTTCGAGGTCACCGATAACGGCATGGGCCCGGCCGCAGCCGATTTCGGCTTCAGCGCGGGCGATGTGAACCCACACATTGTCCTCCATCAGCGCGGTCGCGAACGGCTCGACAAAGGTGAAGTCGCGTAAGTCATCAAGTACCGGCCCGCGCCATTCGGCCAGCGCGGCCGCCATATGACTACTGGCGTGCTCGAATTGTCCCGCTGCGGCAGCGTGAATGCCCGCAGTCTTCTCGGCAATGAATCGGTCCAGATCGCAGTCGCCGTCAGCGACATACAGTCGATAGCCAGGGGGTGCGCTGGCCAATACCGCATGGGGGTCCACCTCGGCGCTGCCCAGCAGTCCGCGCAGGTTGGAGACGTAGGAGTGGATGCTTGCGCGTGCCGCCGGTGCGGGCGACTGATCCCAGGCGCCGTTGATCAGCGATGCCGTGCTGACCGCACGATTACGGTTGATCAGCAGCATGGCCAACACCGCCCGCTGCTTGGGCGTGCCCAATGCCACCGGCGTACCCGCCACGGTCATCGACAACGGTCCGAGAAGACCAAACTCGAGACGAGTTTCGACCATCGCCTTTCCAGCCCTCCTGGTCGTCGGCGGCGTCGCCTCTTATTGTGACGCTGCCGGACCAATCGGCGACCACGATCGCCGATTTAGGCGATTGAAGCGCCCTGGTGGGACGCAATGATCAGGCGGGCAGGCACTGCACCGAATCGTCGGCTCACCGTCTCATGGAGCCGGCACGCCAACAATCCATTGAGAATCCTCCAAGGTGTCGGCGGCAATCTTTGCGCACAAACATTACTGTTAACTCTTTTCCCAAACGAGTTGCAACGATCAGAAGTATGTGATATTTGGCGCTACCGGTTGCGGTGCGCGTCCGCCCTGTTCAAGGAGGTCACCCATGGCCGCTCTAGCAGGACGTGACACAACGCTGTGTCCGAGCACGACCAAGCTGACCGCTGCGCAGTGGACGCACGACTGTGAAGACAGTAGAAATCTCACTTTCGACTTGTCCTGCCCTCAAATCCGCGGATCATGAGCACAATCGTCGGCCCACCGGCAGACGCCTCGCAGACGACAACTCCGCCACCGGCCGGGCGCGACCTGCTGCCGCCTGAGGTAACACCCTCGGCCGTCTCCCGTGCGCCCAGCCCGGATGCCGGCAGCCGGTTCCGGATGTCCGACCGTGCCACATCGTTTATCACCCTGGCCGTCGGTGCCCTGGCCGTCGTGCTCTTCAGCGTGTTCGCCTTCGAGCACCGCTGGATTAGCGACGACGGCATGATCGTGGTCCGCGAGGTACGGCAGATTCTGGCCGGCGCCGGCCCCAACTTCAACCCGTTCCAGCGCGACGAGGTTGACACCAGCCCGTTGTGGACATGGCTGTTGGCCGCGCTCGCGTTCCTCGCCCGCGGTGACATCGCGGTCGACGCGGTCATGCTCGGCTTGGTACTCGCGGTCGCCGGCATGGCGCTGGCAGTGCGCGGCAGTGTTATCTTGCACCGGCAGTGTGGCGCGACCGGCGTGCTACTACCGGTGGGCGCCCTGATACCCCTCGGTATCCTTGGGTTTTGGGAGTTCGCAACATCCGGACTGGAAACCGGCCTTTCCCTCTTTTGGCTCGGCCTGGTGTGGTGGCTGCTGGTGTCGGTCACCGAAAAGGCAAGCCGCGCGCGGCTTACCACGGTTGCGATCACAGTCGGCGTCGGTCCGCTCGTACGGCCGGACTTCGCGTTGGCCACCGGCGTATTCGCGATCGCGCTGCTGTTGATCGTGCGGCCGGGCTGGCGACGCGGACTTGCCTACGCCGGGATTGGCGCGCTGCTGCCGGCGGGGTATCAGGTCTTCCGCATGGGTTATTACGGCATCATGGTTCCGATGCCGGCCCTGGCCAAAGAAGCCGGTGACACTCTGTGGGGACGCGGGATCGGATACCTCACCGACTTCTTCAACCCCTACCGACTTTGGATTCCGCTGCTGCTAATCGCGTTTGTCAGCGTCGGATTGCTGCGCAACCGGACCGCAATCGACCGGCGCCCTACCGTCCTGTTCGCCGCGCCCGTGCTGACCGGGCTACTGCTGGGCTTGTACGTAGTTAAGGTCGGCGGCGATTACATGCATGCGCGTATGTGGATTCCGGTCATATTCACGCTGCTGTTGCCGGTGATGATGCTGCCGGCCGGACGCGCCAATCTGGTTGGCGCCCCGCTGGTCACGGTGTGGGCCCTGGTCGCCGGGCTGGGCCTGCATCCGCCCTACCAGGGGCAGCACTACGGCCCGGGCGACATCGCGAACGAGCGCGCTTACGAGACGGTCCACTACGCCGGCAGCCTAGACCTCACTACAACCGATTCGCGCTTCAGGAATTTCAACGAGTTGCCCATGCTCGTCAGCCTGATCAGCCGCGGTGACCGCACGCTGGTGATGCGCATCGGGAGCCTACACAGTGCACCGTGGACCATCCCGATGTCACTGTCAGTGCCAGACAGAATTGGCGTTGTGTACCACAACATGGGTGTCGCGGCGGCGGTGATGCCGCTAGACGGCACCGTGATCGACCCGAACGGACTGGCTTCCCCAGCGGCCGGCCACCTGCTGCTACAACAGCGCGGTAGGCCGGGACACGAGAAGTGGCTGCCGCCTGCGTGGGTGTTGGGCGAGTACGCCGACCCCGCCGCGATCAGCAACATGAAAGACACGAAAGAAGTGACGAAAGCGCAAGCGCTTGCGGCACGGCACGCCCTGTCCTGCACCAGCCTCAAAGAACTCATGGACTCGGTGAACCAACCAATGAGCCCGGGCCGCTTCTGGCACAACCTGACCGGTTCGCTGTCCCGCACGAGCCTGCGGATCCCGGCCGACCCATTCATCGCCGAACGCCAGTTCTGCCACCAATAGCTGTGGGCAACAGTCAAAAAGAGAAGAGGTTGCAGGTGTGGCGATTTTGTCGGCTTACAAGTCGGGCACATCACTGCTCGGCGCATCACTGCTGTCACGCAAACCCGGGCCGCTCGCCGAGAGCTGCTCAGGGTCCATTGAGAACTCTCCAAGGCGTGGGCGGCAATCTTCACATGTCGGCCTAAAGGCCGGCACTAGAGACAACTTCATGCCATCACGGCGCACCCCATACCAACGGGGCCCAGATAGGAAGGTACAACCATGAAGTTCCAAGCCCGTATCGCGCAAACAGGTGCTGCCGCAGTGGCGGCGGCATCTGCAACCGGCGTTGCGCTCGCGCCAGCCGCAATCGCAGATCCGCCTGCAAATTTTGCCGCAAACTGGAACGGGAGCTGGCATTCCGGCGGGGCCGGGGGTCCGGCAACAGTGCATCTCACCAGCGCTGACCCAATCATCGGAACTATCAACATTCCAGGAGCATGCACCGCCAACTGGACTGAAACTCAGAAGATCTCGGCGACGAAGCGACTGGTTCACGCCCATGTCACTTCCGGCTCGTGCGGGGACAACACGTGGAATGTGACTTTCGAGCCGACGAGCAGCCTCACGGGTGTCGATACCATGCGGTCAGACACCACCTTCTCGTTCACGCCGGCTTAGACCTCGTTCAGACCCGAAAAGCACAGTTACCCTTACGATTCGACTTTAAAGACCCCGACTCAGAGGATCCAGTTGTCTGCGGTACTTCGATGGCCAGGTATGGACCTCATCAAACTCAACCCATGGGTTGAGCATCGTTGGCTGCGGGTCTGATGCGTACAGGCACAAGGAAGTCGTGGTCCGATAGCGGCGAAACACCTTACAGCCACCAACATTAAGTGATACTAAGCCGCCGCAACTGCGGTGCGTCCGCTAGGCACAAGGAGGTTTCCCATGAAAGTCGCTCTGACAGCCCTCTCCGTAGCCGTCATTGCCGCCGTATTCGCACCAGCTCAGCCCGCCCAGGCCGTGCCCTGTGAAACCCCTGATGGCAGCGTCACCGCGGCGTGCAACGACTGCCTCCACGCCGAAGCCCAGGCCAAACACGACCCGGCCACGATCGCACTCAAATGCGGATACCCCGGCACCGTCGCATCACCTAATCAGGTGGACCCGCCGGGACAAAATCCGTAACCACTTGCACGCGGGGGATGCCCGGCCTTAGTAGCCCCGACTCTGCGCCTGTGGTCGACGGATCATCCAGAGCCGCACGACGGCTACGACCATGGCAATGACGGCCGCGCCATACAACAGCAACCCAAATCCCGGCGAGACGTTCACCACGCCCTCGTCGTAATTGGAAGATGCATCGGTAAACCAACGGATCATCAGGAAGCCGAGCAGGCCGACCACCACGCTTAGCCCGATGAGACGCCAGACAGGCAACTGCGGTTGCGACAGCACAGGATATGCGAACCCCGCGGCCACAGCTACCAGTACGAAAACCGGACCCAGCGCGTCGCTCCGGGCTGAAACCTCGACCGATCCCACCACGGGGGCGCTGACTGTGACAAACGGGAAAAAGGTTGCGATGACGGCGACGACGAAGCCCCCGAACAAAAGCCAAGCCGTGATCGAGGGTTTCGCGGCGAAGCCCTTTGCGGCCGCGAGGCCTTCCGATGACGATTGAGTGCCTGCGCCTAGTGGGTAGGAGGCAGGAGGAGGCCACACTGGCGGAGGCGGTTCGCTGGGCATGCCGTCGCCTTGCTCCGCTTGTGCGGCGGCATATCCCGGTGGCGGGGGCAGCGGCGTCCCAGAGGGGGGTGGCATATCAGACGGCGACGGAGGCTGGGGCGGTGGTGCGGACATGGCGGACGGCTGTGCCGGCTGAGCAGCGGGCTTTCGTTGGCGGTGCGGTGTCCAGTTCTGACCATCCCAATAGCGTTGGGCATTCGCATTCTGTGGATCGTCGTACCAGCCGGGCTGGTTGGGACTCGTCATGGGCAGATCCTCCCGGTTGGCTGGACTGCACCTGTGAAAGGGAGATTAGCGCGGGCAGTAGCCATTCGCGACGGTTACCGACAACTATTCTTTTCTTTCTTTACCCGGCTGGGCACGTAGGTCGGGCGGGGCTGAATCGGTTGCAACCGCCGCTTCCAATTGGGTCTCAGCCATAGTCGGTACTCACGTCACGCGCCGTATTTTCGATGGCTATGGCGTTGCCTTAAGGCGCTTTCAAGGGTCCCGCAGCGCCACAGATCACCACTGGGTGAGACTGTGCCCAAGCGCCAGTCGGGCGGGCGCCGCTCGAGGTGATGGAGAAAGCGATTCTGTGGTGCGGCGCCTCCGAGCGGGGTCGCGGCGGACCGCGAGTGTTACCCCACCGCATGGGGCAGTTTGGTACCTGGTCGCCAGCCGGCTTCATGTTTTGGCTAATGCCAAAGAAACGGTCCCCGTGGGCGAGCGCGGCAGTACACTTTGACCGCCGAGTTACGGCGGTTGTGCTGGTCAGCCCAGCCACTCGGAGAGAGTGGGGTGTCCTGTGGTGGAGCCCAAAGGATCGATTCTTCTGGTCTACTTCGTTGCCGACGAGTCCGGCTCGATGGGCCGCAATATCGACGAACTCAACAATGGCCTAGCTTCGTTGCACGACGCATTGCAACGAGAGTCCTTCGCCGCCGCCAAGGTTCGGTTATCGGTCATCGGCTTTTCCGATACCTCGTTTACCTACCTTGAACCCGCCGACTTGCGTGTCCTCCAGGGGATGCCGGTGCTGACCGCGCAGAGCCTGACCTCGTATGCCGCGGCGTTCGACCAACTCGCCTATCGCATCAGCGTCGACGTTCCCAGCTTGAAAGCTCAGGGGTACACCGTGCATCGGCCGGCGGTGTTTTTCTTGACTGACGGGCTGCCGAACGAAAACGAGGATTGGCGCTCAGTTCGAGCGAACTTGCTAACCCAACCCGCGGCGCCCAACATCCTTGCCTTTGGCATTGGGGATGCCGACGCGGCCGTCATAGGTGAGGTCGCGACCAAGCCCCACTTCGCCTTCGTTGCCGCCCGTGGAGTCGATGCGGGCGCGGCGATCTCCGAGTTCCTCACCTCGCTCACGCAGTCGGTCATCAGCTCGGGGCAGGCCATCGCAACCGGTTCGGCTGAACTGCAATTCGAAAAACCAGAAGGGTTTACCTTAGCCGTCGACGTCGTGTAGGCGAACACTCATGATCGCGTGGCGAAACCGAAAGCACGGGGGACCCCGCGACGAGGATTCTGCTGCGCCGCTCCCACCGCCGGCAGTGCAGCCAACAGCTTCCCCCACCGAGCCGATAGCACCAAGCGCAGCGGAGTCCAACATTCCAAGGGTTGCCGAAGTCGCTGGTGCCACCGTCATCGCGCAAATCACAGTCGGGTCGCCCTCGCCGGCGGTGGAACCATCAGCAATTGCTACGGACTATTGCTCGTTGCCTTTTCGTCCCGATGTGGTGATCGATGGATGGTCCACCGACGCCATGACGGTGCGCGGCGTGTCGCAGCGCGGACACCTGCACCGCTACAACGGGGCGCCACGCCAAGATGACTTCGCGGCGCATCTTCTCCCTGACGGACGCGTGGTTGTCCTTGTGGCCGACGGTGTTTCGGGCGCATTACAGTCGCATATCGGCGCGAGCACCGTCATCAAGCAAGCCGCCGAATGGCTGCATTCTCAGTTGAGCGACGACATCGTCGGCACCGACTGGTTGGCTCTACTCAAGAGCACCGCGTGGGCGCTCAACGAGCGAGCGCAAAGCCTTCTGGGACTTGACGCCCCCAACCCGGTACGCGCCGAGCAGGAACTCGCAACCACTTTGGTGTGTGGGATCGTCGAACCCACCGGCCCCGGAACCCTACGCGCTTATCTGGTGAGTGCCGGTGATTCGGCTGCCTGGCTGCTCTCAGCCGGCCAGTTCGTCGAGATCCTGGCAGGCAAGGTGCCCGCAGAGTCTGGGATCGCCTCATCCGCGGTTGTTGGATTGCCTCGCGTGCCAACCGAAGTCACGCCCCAAGTGGTCGATGTGGGCAACGGCGATGTGCTGTTGATCGGCACCGACGGAATCGGTGATCCGCTGGGAACCGGACAGGGCGGGGTGGGCGATTTGTTCCGCGAAGTCTTGACGAAAGCGTCGGCGCCTTCGCTGATCGAGTTCGCCCACGCGGTGGACTTCAGCCGGGAAACCTTTGACGACGACCGGACCTTGGTCGCAGTTTGGCCGCGAATACCGGTAGGTCCCGAGACCGTGGTGCAGCCTCGGAAACCCAGTGCCGTGGAAGGACTGCAATGACACGGCAGGTGATCGAACGTGACGGGTCGGCTGTGCTGACAATGTTCGACCAAGGCGCGCCAAGGATCCTCCAAGGCGATTCCGTCAATGTTGCCGTGACTTCAATAATCGATACCAGCGGCCAGCCCGCGCGATCACGCCAGTTGCGCCGCTGGACCTCTTCCCCGAGGAGAAGATGCTGATGCCTCAGCAACGGGGCGCCGACTGGTACCCGGACCCCAGCGGCAAGCCGGGCCGGATGTATTGGGACGGCCAACAATGGCACAACGACATCCCTGAGACACTGCCACCGGCCGATCAATCCCGTGCTCAGGCGCTCCCAACGACTGCGCAGCCTCAGCGCGGTGCAGCTCTGATCACCGCGCTTTGGGTGGCCATCGCGGCCTTGGTCGGCACGCTCGCCATCGCCGGCTACATGCTCGTGAAGCAGTCCCACCGGTCGCAAACCCCGACCGCACAACCGGCGCCGGCGTCTTTAGTCCCAACCGCGCAACCCCCACCCACTTCAGCGCAAAATCCGCCACTGGCGCTCCCGCCAAGGGCCGTCCCCACGTCGGCGTACTTCAAGACATTGTCGGGGACGGGTTGTCTAGTCACCGCGGATCAGGTCACATGCCAGACGTGTATCCCGGGAGAGGTCATTACCAACGCCTATACGTGTACCGATCCCGCACCCGAGGTAGCAGTCAACACGGTGGGCATTGTCGATCGAAATCCGGCAGATATCGGCTCGTCTTCGGCGATGCAGCAGCTCTCGAATGGCCAGACCTATCACGCCAACGGCTGGACGATCGTGGCCAGCGGCGGCTGGTCGCGCTTCATCAACGACGCGACCGGCCACGGAATGGCCGTCGCAGCCCAGAACTTTGACTCGTACTGACCGGGTCGATAACGCTCGTGGGAGGTTTGCGATGACGCGGCCGGTGATTGCGCGT
>NZ_JCALCV010000031.1:0-26785 GCF_059812525.1 Mycobacterium sp. NGS51 | reverse complement strand
ACCCTTACGGAGACGGGATCGGTGCCGGCGCAGGCTCTTCCGGTGGAACGTCGTCCTGGTGGCCGTGCAGGCGCTCGAGCACCCTGGTCAGAAGCGGATGCGGGTTCGGTTCCGGAGGCGGCGGAGGAGGCAACGGTTCCGGTGGCGGCGCCGGAGCCGCGGCAGCGACGGGCAGGTCGTTTGACGGCTCTGCGGTAAAGGCGTTTTGCGGCTCGACCGGTGCCGCGATGACAGCCGGTTCTTCTGGCGGCGCCGGCTCGGGTGCTGCCTGCGGTGGCGGCGCCTCGACCCTGGCCGGCGGCGGAGCAGGCGCTTGCGCGACCGGCGCCGGCGCCGACGTGTGCACCATTTGCCGGACCGGTTCGGTTGGCCTGTCGGGAAGCAGACGCGGGCCCACCGCCAGCGACACCGACGCTACGAACGTCGCCGCGCCGGCGACCAGCATCGTCAACGCCCCGGCGTAGGCCGGCGGTCGTGACCGCACCGGCCGCCGGGTGGGTGTGCCGACCGGCTCCAGGTTCGAAGAGTCGGCGAATTTCGTGCTGTCAGCCGCGGCCAGCGCGGCGCCCCGGGCCAGGGCCGGCGCCACTCCGCTTTGGGTGAACACCGGCACCGGCAACGCCTCGTCGAGTTGCCAGGACAGCGCATCGACGACGTGATCGGCGCCGACGACGATCACACCGTCCGGCTGCCAAGTGCTCCGCTCGAACATCGTGGTCAGCCACCGGGCCAGCCGGTCCGCGCCGCCGTCGAGGTGTTTGACGGCGGTTTGTGCCCGACCGTCGCCGGCATCGACCATCACCACGGTGGTCGAATCGCCTTCCACCACGCACACTGCGGCCTTCTGATAGCCGACAACGGGGGCCATACCCTGCGCCAACGTCTCGGCGGCCCGCAGCGATCGGATCGGTACCACGTTGTCGAAACCGGCGTCGGTCAGCGACTCCAACAGCACAGCGGCCTCGGCGGACACGTCGTCGCTCCATGTCACGCCGAGCACGTGCAGGCGGTGATCCCGTTGTGTCGCTGCCGATACGGCATCCAACACCGCGGCAGTCACTCGCTCGGAGATGTTGGCCGCCCGCGTCCCGCCGCCGGTATGCACCTCGAAATCGTCATGGTCCAGGATGGTGCCGTCAGCGTCCCGACCGTCGACAAGTACCCAGCCGACGGCGGTCGACGTCAGCGACAGCCCTAGTACCGTATCCAAATTCGCACCTCAATCATGCCGCTCAGTCGTGGCCCAAGCCGAGATGACGCCGTTCACGCGCACTCAAAAGTCGTCATGCCGTGGTGCGGTGGTTCGCAGCGCCGAACGGACCGGGGGCAGTGTCTCTTCGTCGGCGTACCCCGGGAGAGCCTACGCGGCCGACAGCACGGCCGCCGGTTGGGTATCGACAGCCCAGGTGTGGTGGGTGACGGATTTGGGTAGCCACGGGTGTCGATACGGTCGCGATCACCGGCGCCGAGCAGGTGGTAGCGGCCGATATAAATTTGAGACACGTTTGCGCTCTCATCGACATATGGACTACCAGAAGGTAAGTTCTGCCACGGGCGCACGACGGCATACGACAAGGGGCCAGGTATGACAGACGTGAGCAAACGGATGCGCGGCTGGGTGCGGCGATTGACAGTCGCCGCCATTGGGGCCGCCGCACTGCCAGGGCTGGTCGGCCTTGCAGGTGGCGCCGCGACCGCGGGAGCGTTCTCCCGGCCCGGTCTGCCGGTCGAGTACCTGCAGGTGCCGTCTGCGGCGATGGGCCGCGACATCAAGGTCCAGTTCCAGAGCGGCGGAGCCAACTCCCCGGCGGTCTATTTGCTTGACGGGCTGCGTGCCCAGGACGACTTCAACGGCTGGGACATCAACACCCCCGCCTTTGAGTGGTACTACCAGTCCGGTCTGTCGATCGTGATGCCCGTCGGTGGGCAGTCCAGCTTCTACACGGACTGGTACCGCCCGGCGTGCGGCAAGGCTGGCTGCTCGACCTACAAGTGGGAGACCTTCCTGACCAGCGAGCTACCCGGGTATCTGGCGTCCAATCAGTCGGTCAAGTCGACCGGCAGCGCTGCGGTCGGGATCTCCATGGCGGGCGCATCGGCAATGAACCTGGCGATTTATCACCCTGGCCAGTTCGTCTACGCTGGTTCGCTTTCCGGCTACCTGAGCCCGTCCACTGGGCAGGGTTGGATCGGCCTGGCGATGGGTGATGCCGGTGGCTACAAGAAGGAAGACATGTGGGGGCCGGACAACGACCCGGCGTGGGTGCGCAATGACCCCTTGGTCAACGTCGGCCAACTCGTCGCCAATAACACCCGACTCTGGGTGTACTGCGGCAATGGGACGCCGAATGAACTCGGCGGCGCGAACCTGCCGGCCACGTTCCTCGAGAGCAATTTCATGATCGGCGTCAACAAGAAGTTCGAAGAGGCTTACAACGCCGCGGGCGGCCACAACGCCGTGTTCAACTTCCCGCCCTACGGCACTCACAGCTGGGAGTACTGGGGTGCTCAGCTGCAGGCCATGAAGCCCGATCTGCAGAGCAGCCTGGGCGCCGGCGGCGGAGCCGGCTAGCACCGCAGCAACCGCCAGCCGGCCTTACTGGATCTGGTCGGTGACGTCGACCCACGCCGTCGTGTCGTTGCGGTGGTCGGTCATGTTCCGGCATTGACCGTAGAGCCGCGCGATTCCGAGGTTGGGGTCGTCGTCGTCTCGATACAGGATCGCGGTGACGCCGTCTTGGTGCAGCGTCTTGCCGAACAGGTAGCGGTTCGACGCCAAACCTTCCTGCCAACCGCGAGCCACCATCGCCGTCGCGATCATGTCGAAGTACGCGTCGGCTCGAGCATCGCCGGGCACGGCGAAGTTCAGATACACCGCGCCTTGATACGGCGGGCTTTCCCGGTCCTTGCAGGACATCAGAAGGTAGCCCGCCGTCGCCTGCTGTAGTCGGGCGATCGCGACGAGATGTTTTGCCTGCTGCACGACTTCGGCTTGGGATTGATCGTCGGTGCTCAGATGAGCGGGATGGTCAAGGATGTCGTCCGTGGACGAGTGCAGTGTGTCGATAGCCAGAAATGAGCCGCCCAGCACCAGCGAGAGTGACAACGTGGCCCCAAGCAGCACCCGAGCGGCCGGCGAGCGAAGCCTGTTGCCGCCACCGGACACGTCGATGCCCCCTCGTTAACCGCCGAGTGCGGCAATGAGTTCCTTGATCCGGGCGGCCTCGTCGTCGGTCGGCGTCTCGTCGGCCTCGATGGCGTCGAGAAGGTCTGCCCGCAGGCCGGCGCCATTGGCGGTTTCCCGCGCGGAGAGTTTGGCACGCCGCCGGGTGACGTACAGCTGCTGGCCCAATGTTGCGCCGGGCGATTCGGCGGCCATTTCCATCAGGTCGTCGTATTGGGTCCGGACCCCGCTGAGCGCCACGATGACCGACGGCGTCGCTCGGCCACGAGACGCCGCTTCGGTCAGCGCGGTTTGCAATTTGCGCAAGCCGGCGAGTATCACCGTGGCGCGTCCGGAGAACTCCGGATCGCTGGAATCCGGCAGGGCTTCAATCGATGCGGTGAACATCTGCATTGCCGCTTCGACCAGGCTGACAATGACAGGCGCCTCACCATCATCGGGCGCGGCGTCAGACTTGAACCGATTCATGTTGTGCAGGGCCTCACGCTAGCGCGTCTGCTGCGGCGATACAAGGGTCGCGGCAGGGGTGATGCGGTCGCCGTATAGCCAACCGCGGCATAACAATCCATTCTGCGCGATTCTCTCATCGCCATTTTCCGGTTTTCGGCTCTTGTGCACGTGACGTATAGCGACCAGAGTAAATACATGACCGAACAGAAATTGATCGAGCACTGGATCCAGGGCTGTGCGGTACAGCGGATCATGTTCCGTGACGGCCTCGTGTTGAACTTTGACGATGACAACGAACTGGTGATCTCGGCACCGATCCGCCTGACTCTGCCGGCCACGGCCAGCGCACCCGTCGAGGTGGTGTCCATCGATCCGAACGATCCGGCGTTGCAGGAGCGGCCGTTGTTTGATTTCTCCGGGGCGACGTGCACCGAGGTAGCTTGGGGCGACAACGGAGATTTGCACCTCGAGTTTTCCGACGGGCATCAGATTGACGTATCGCCGGACGAAAAAGTAACGGCATGGGAGTTGTACGGCAAATATCACGGGTATGCCGCATGCCTGGCCCATGGCAAAGTA
The DNA here is from genome assembly GCF_059812525.1 of Mycobacterium sp. NGS51. Taxonomy (NCBI): domain Bacteria; kingdom Bacillati; phylum Actinomycetota; class Actinomycetes; order Mycobacteriales; family Mycobacteriaceae; genus Mycobacterium; species Mycobacterium sp. NGS51. The sequence continues at coordinate 22,572 of NZ_JCALCV010000031.1, read as the reverse complement.
CGAGTGGTACGCCATGACATGCCGGAAAATGGCGACGAAAGCTAGGGTCGCCAATAGCACCGTGGCCCGCCCGCCGGGGAATGTTCCCCTTCCGATCACCGGCCACGCGCGGACATGCTTGGATCAGCGACATGCAAGGGTCGGCGACAGTACATATGGCAGCGCCCGCGGAGAAGATCTGGGAACTGATTGCGGATATCCGCAATACCGGGCGGTTCTCCCCGGAGACATTTGAAGCGGAGTGGCTTGACGGTGCCACCGGGCCCGCGCTGGGCGCGCGGTTCCGCGGCCACGTCAAACGCAACGAAATCGGCCCGGTTTACTGGACCACGTGTCAGGTCACCGCCTGTGAGCCCGGCCGGGAATTCGGCTTCGACGTGCTCATCGGGGATCGAGCGGTGAACAATTGGCACTATCGGTTGGCCCCCAACGCCGACGGCACCGACGTGACGGAGTCGTTTCGGCTCGCCTCGTCGCCGCTGACCAGCGTGTATTACTGGGTATTCGGCGGATTCCTGCGGCAACGCCGAAACATTCGCGATATGACGAAGACGCTGCACCGCATCAAAGAGGAAGCCGAGGCATGAAATCGATCTTCATCACCGGGGCCGGTAGCGGAATGGGCCGCGAGGGCGCCAAGCTTTTCCACGCCAACGGCTGGCGGGTAGCCGCGGTCGACCGCGATGGCGACGGCCTTGCCGCACTGGCCGAAGAACTCGCCAGCCAGCGGTTGTGGACACGCACGGTCGACGTGACCGACAAGCCCGCTCTGGACGCCGCCCTGGCCGACTTCTGCGGGGACCGCGACGGGCTGGACATGATGTGGAACAACGCCGGGATCGGTGAGTCGGGCTGGTTCGAGGACGTCCCCTACGAGGCCGCGATGCGCGTGGTGGACGTCAACTTCAAGGCGGTGCTCACCGGCGCCTACGGCGCACTGCCCTACCTCAAGAAGGCATCGGGCAGCCTGATGTTCTCCACATCGTCATCGGCGGGCACGTATGGCATGCCCCGCCTGGCGGTTTATTCGGCCACCAAGCACGCCATCAAAGGGCTGACGGAAGCGTTGAGTGTGGAATGGCGGCGCCACGACGTGCGGGTGGCTGACGTGCTGCCGGGCATGATCGACACCGCAATCCTCACCAACACACCCGAGCACTCCGAGAGCGGCGTTTCGACCCGCACGGCCGAAGACATCAGGGCCGCTGCCCCGAAGCGGGGCATGATGCGGTTGATGCCGGCCAGCAGCGTGGCCGAGGCGGCCTGGCAGGCCTACCATCACCCGACCCGAATGCACTGGTATGTGCCCAAGGGCATTCGGATGATCGACCGGATCAAAGGGATCAGTCCAGAGATGGTGCGCGACCGTATCGTCAAGTCGCTGCCGGCGCTGCTGCCCGACCAGGAGTTGGGTTGAGGCAACGATTGCACTGGTTTGCGCTGCACGGATACGTCCGCGGCATCGCATCGCTGGGCGCTCGGCGCGGCGACCCGCAGGGCCGGCTGGTCGCCGATCCCGCCGTCAAAGCGAACCCGGCGCCCTTCTACGACGAATTGCGGCCGCAGGGACCGCTGGTGCGCTGCCGCCTCGGTTATCTCGCCGTCGGCCATGCAGTTGCCCACGAACTGCTGCGGTCCGACGACTTCCGCGTGGTCTGCCTCGGTGGGAACCTGCCCGCGCCGGTGCGGTGGCTGGAGAGTCGCGTCCGCGACGACCTCCTCCATCCGTTGCGACCGCCCTCGCTGCTGGCGGTCGAACCGCCGGAGCACACCCGCTACCGCAAGACAGTTTCGTCGGTGTTCACGCCCAAAGCAGTAGCCGCGTTGCGGGACCGGGTCGAGCAGACGGCGACGGGATTGTTGGATCGCCTTGCCGAACAGCCGGGTGTCGTCGACGTCGTCGACAAGTACTGCGCGCAGCTTCCGGTGGCCATCATCAGCGACATCCTGGGCGTGCCTGACCGGGATCGCGGCAATGTCCTGGAGTTCGGCGAGCTGGCCGCACCCAGTTTGGACGTCGGGGTGTCGTGGCGGCAGTACCGGCGCGTGCAGCACGGCATCGCGGGATTCAACCTCTGGCTCGGTGAGCATCTGCGCCAGTTGCGACGCGCGCCCGGTGACGACTTGCTCAGCCAGTTGATCGTGGCATCCGAAAACGGCTCGCCCGACGAGCGTTTGGATGAGACAGAGCTGCAGGCTCTTGCCGGGCTGGTGTTGGCGGCCGGCTTCGAAACCACAGTGAACCTGTTGGGCAACGGGATCCGGATGCTGCTGGACACACCCGAGCATCTGCGCACGCTCAGTGCGCAACCGCAGTTATGGCCCAACGCTGTCGAGGAGATCTTGCGGCTGGATTCGCCGGTTCAGCTCACCGTACGGGTGGCGCTGCGCGACACCGAAGTAGCGGGCCGGCCCGTCAAGCGCGACGAGATGGTGGTGATTTATCTGGGCGCCGCCAACCGCGACCCCGAGGTGTTCGCCGACCCGAACCGCTTCGACATCCAACGTGGCAACGCCGGCCGACATTTGGCGTTCTCCGGCGGCCGGCACTTTTGTCTGGGCGCGGCGTTGGCCCGTGCTGAAGGGGAGGTGGGGTTGCGGGCCTTCTTCGACCGCTTCCCCGAGGTGCGGTCGGCGGGTGCGGGCAGCCGCCGTGACACCCGGGTGCTGCGCGGGTGGTCGCAGCTGCCGGTGGCGCTGGGGCCATCGCGGTCGATGGCCGCCCGCTGATCCCCGCTATCGTTCGGCGGCGCCGGGCGCCCGGCGGCCGAAGTACCCTTCCAGGGTCGTGGTGCAGACCAGGTGCCCGCCGCGGTTGAACATGGCGCCGCTGGCCAGCGCCCGGCCGCCGATACCGTTGGGTGATTGCTGGTCGTAGAGCAGCCAATCCGACAGGTCCGGCGGCTGGTGAAACCACACTGCGTGATCGATCAGCGCCGAGATTCCGGGTCCCAGCGGTGTTGTGCGCCGGGCGATCATTGCCGGTTCGAGTAGCGTCCGGCCCGAGACATAGACCACCAGGCAGGTTGCCAGCAGTGGATCAGCGGGCGGAATACCATTGGGACGCCACCAGATTCGCGTCCTCGCCGACGGCGTACCGGTGAGGTCGAGTGCGAGTCTGGCCGGGGCGTCCACGTAGCGCAGCTCGACCGGCTGCGGCCGGACCCACCAGCCGTCGAACTCGTCGGCGTAAGCGCTGAGCTGAACATCCAGCGGCGCAAGCGCTTCGGGGCCGGGCGCATCCGGCTGCTGCTGTTGGTACACCTCGTTGTCGACGGGCACGCTGAACGATGCGGTGCCCTCCAGCAGCACTGCGCCGAATTGCCGCGCAGTGACCCGGCGAGCGGAGAAGGTGCCGCCGTCGTGTAGTGCGGTCACCTCGAAATCCACCGGGTGCCTGGCGTCGCCGCGTCGCAGGAAGTACACGTGCATGCTGTGCGGGGCGCGGCCGGACACGGTTCGGCTGGCCGCCATCAGCGCCTGCGCGGCAATGTGGCCGCCGACGATGTGATCGCCGATTTCTTCGAGTTGGGTCCCGACGAAGGAGCCGTCGCTGACCTGCTCGAGCTCGAGCGTGTCGAGTACCTGGCTCAGTGTCAGGGTCGACATCGGCGGCATAGTCACGTCAGCGTGTCTGGATCTGCCAGCGGGATCAGGATGTGCGACGGGGTGGGGCCGCCCTGGTGCACCTGGTAGCTGCCGCCGGCCAAGGCCTTTCGCGCAGGCTTGGTGGGAACCAGGTTCGGAAAGTCATAGGTGGTCAGGGTGAGGCGCAGTTGGTGGTCGGGGGCGATCAGTGCGGCGGTGGGAAAGATCTCGATGTCATAGCGGGTCACTTCGCCCGGGACGACGGGCCGGCTGGCGGCGCGGGTGCTGACGTGGTGTGGTCGCAGCACCGTGCCGTCGGGCAGATACCAGGTGCGATCCGGATCGAGCGCGCGATGCGAGCCGAGCAACGCACCCTGCGAGAGTGGCCGGCTGGCGCCGTCGGGTGCGACGTCGTCGAGGTGGGCAACCCATACCGTCTCGGCGGTGCTGGCCGTTGCGTGCACGGTGAGGGTGATCGGTCCGACGACCAGCGCGGCCGAGGTGAACGGCTCGGTGGTGTAGGTCAGTGCTCCGCGCTGCAGCCGCCGGTTATCCAAGTCGTAGCGGATCCGCGCGCCCCGCTGGGTGGCCATGAAGCTGTTCATGCCCAGGCTCCACTGCTCCATGCTCCGACCGGCCATCGGCCCACGCGGCTTGTAATTGAGGGTGACCGTGCATTCATCCTGGCCGGCGCCGCGGGTCAGGTTTCCGTCCGGCGACAGGTAGAAGCGGGTGGGTTCCGCCTCGGCAACGGGATAGTCGCGTGCGTGGAACCACTGCGAGCTTCCGACGGCCTGGAAGGTGAACGGCGATCCGGATACCGCGGCGGTGCGGTCGTCCTTGAGCCAGTGGTCGAACCAGCGCAACTGCAGGGCACCCAGATGCAGTCCGCCGAAGTTCGACACGTGATACCAGGGACCCATCATCAGCTGGAACCGGTCGGACACCGGTTGGTCCGGTTCCATCGGCGCGCCGTTGGATCGCCCGGCGAAGGCGTTCTGCAGCCCGGCGTAGTTGAGCGGCTCCCCCCGCTGGAACGCGTCGTGCCATCCGCCGACCAGGAAGACCGCCACACCGTTGGCGGCGATGTCCGCAAGGACATCGCCCGGGCGCAGCGTGTCCCAGAACGGTTCGTCGTAGGCCACTTCACCGCCGCTCATGGCATCGGCGACGAGCGGCCCGAAATAGCGTCGCTGGTCACGTCCACGCTGTCGTACGGCGGTCAGCCCGCCCGCGCGCGGCCGCGGATGCCCGCCGCGAGCGAGCAGCTCCAGCGTCGGATTGACGACGTTGAGCAGCGAGTAGATCGCTCCGTACGCCCGGATGGTCCGCAGGTGCGGCACCCCGCCCATCGCCGCTGCATCGCGGTAGAAGTCGTGGGCCGCCATCACCGGAAAGATTGCTTTCAGCGGCGAATCCGGTCCGACGGCGGCGGCGGTGAAGAGCTGGTTGATCGCCAGGTAGGAGATACCGAACATGCCGACGCGACCGTTGGCATTCGGCAGTGTCGCCGCCCAGTTGACCAGATCTACCCCGTCCTGCGTCTGTTCGACGCCGAGCATCTCGAAGGAACCGCCCGAGGCCCCGGTTCCGCGAACATCGACCATCACCTCGATGTAGCCGCGCTTGATCAGGTAGGGCGTTGCGCCACCGCCGATCTGGGCGGCCGGCGGCGGCGCCTTTTTGCCGTACGGCGTCACCGACACCAGCACGGGGAACGGCCCGGCCGCGGGTTGGCCGGTCTCCGGTTCGACGGGGTAATGAATGTCAGCGCGCAGCACGACGCCGTCGCTCATCGGAACCTCAACGTTGTGGCGAACCCCGACCTTGTAGCGGGCGGGCCCCGGTTCCCAGGTCGAGTACGGCGACGGGCTGACGTCGCGGGCACGTGCCGCCACCGCCCGGCCCGCCGCCGCTGTCACCCCGACGGCCGCCAACGCCAACCCGGCGCGGCGTGCCACCCGAAGTCCCGCCCTTCTGGCCATCACTTCCCTCCCGCATCGTCGACTGCTCAGACTCTAAGCAATGGGCTTGCGGCGCCGTTGCTGGGCGTCCGCCGTGCTGGACACCTGTCCAACAACGCCGTTATATTCACCGCTGTGACATATGACGCAATCATCCGGAATGGGCGCTGGTTCGACGGCACCGGCGGTCCCTCGGCGATCAGGAACATCGGTATCCGCGACGGGCGCGTCAGCGCTGTCACCGCAGCAGACCTCGATTCCACGGGTTGTCCGCAGGTGGTCGACGCGACCGGTAAATGGGTGCTGCCGGGTCTGCTCGACATTCACACCCATTACGACGTGGAGGTGCTCGAGGGACCTTCGCTGGCCGAATCGCTTCGTCACGGGGTCACGACGGTGTTCGTCGGCTCCTGCTCACTGTCGACCATCCACGTCGACGGGGTGAATGCCGGCGACCTGTTCGGCCGCGTGGAGGCCATTCCGCGTGAGCATGTGATCGCAGCTGTCGACAAGCACAAGACGTGGCGCAGTTGCGAAGAGTACGTGTCCGCACTGGAGGCGCGGCCGCTGGGCCCCAATGTGGCCGCATTCATCGGGCACTCCGATATGCGCACGGCCACAATGGGTCTCGACAGCGCTACCCGTAAATCGGTGCGGCCCACCAAGGCTCAGCTGGCGCGCATGGAGCAGATGCTGACAGAGGCGTTGGCGGCTGGTTTTGTCGGGATGTCGTCACAGCAACTGCTGTTCGACAAACTGGACGGCGATACCTGTCGCTCCCGCACCTTGCCGTCGACCTACGCCAAGCCGCGGGAGCTGCGCCGGCTGAAGTCGTTGCTGCGCCGCAGCGGCCGAGTCTTTCAGTCCGGGCCCGATATCACCAACCCGCTCAATCTCGGCTCACAGGTGGCTCAGTCGCTGGGCCTGTTCCGCAAACCGCTCAAGACCAGTCTGCTCTCTGCCGCCGACGTCAAAGCCAACCCGTTCGCGATCCATGTCCTGGGCCCGCTGGCGCGGCTGGCCAACCGGTTCGGGGCCGATTTCCGCTGGCAACATCTGCCGGTTCCGTTCGAGGTGTACGCAGACGGCATCGACCTGGTGGTCTTCGAGGAATTCGGCGCCGGCGCAGCGGCTTTGCATCTTCGCGACGAGCTCGAGCGCAACGCGTTGATGCGCGACGAAAGCTACCGCCGCCGGTTCCGCAAGGACTACGAGAGCAAGCTCGCCGTGCGGGTATGGCAGCGCGACTTCTTCGATGCCGAGATTGTCGGATGCCCGGATGCTGCGGTGGTCGGCAAGTCGTTCGGGCAAGTCGGTCTCGAGCGCGGCGGGCTGCATCCCGTCGACGCATTCCTGGACCTGGTGCTCGAACACGGCACCGCGCTGCGCTGGCGGACCACGATCTCCAACCATCGGCCCGAGGTGCTGAAAAAGCTGGCCACCGAACCCGGTGTGCAGATGGGCTTTTCCGACGCCGGTGCGCACCTGCGCAATATGGCCTTCTACAACTCCGGGCTTCGCCTGTTGCGTCATGTCCACGACGCCGAGAAGGCGGGCCGGCCATTCACCACGATCGAGCATGCAGTGCACCGCCTCACCGGGGAACTCGCCGACTGGTTCCAACTCGATGCCGGTCACCTTCGCGAGGGTGACCGCGCCGATCTGGTCGTGGTGGATCCCGAGCAGCTCGATGCGTCGCTCGACGAGTACGCCGAGGCCGACGTCGACCAGTTCGGCCACCTGTCGCGGATGGTCAACCGCAACGACGACACGGTGAACGCCGTCTTCGTCGGCGGGCGTGCGGTATTCCTCGACGGGGCGCCGACCGAGGCGCTCGGCGTGCAGCGCACCGGCCGCTTCCTGCGCGCGAAGACCGCTACTTCGACCGTGAAAGGTGAACTGGCCCATGTCGGTTGACGAGGCAGTACTGAAGTTGTGGCAGGCGCTGTCGCAGCGGGACTGGGAGTCGCTCAAGACGTTTCTGTCGGCGGACTGCATCTATGTCGATATGCCGGTGGGGCCGACGGCCGCCGCGCGCGGTCCCGACGACATCGTCAAACGTCTCAAGGTCGGCCTGGAGTCGCTGGCGCACTACGAAAATCACGACGGTGTACTGGTGTCCAACGGCGCCGACGTGATGTACGAACACTCCGAGACGTGGCGCTGGCACACCGGCGAGACAGCCCTGCTCAAGTTCGTCAGCGTGCATCAGGTCCACGATGGCAAAGTGACGCTGTGGAAGGACTATTGGGACATGGGCTCGATGGTCAGCCAGGCTCCCGCCACCTGGATGGAAGACCTGGCCGGTACCGACACGTCGTGGATCTTCGACGCGACGGGGCTGATCTAGCGGCGATCGCAAGCGCGGCGGAGCCGGGCGCAGCGGGTCGCCGCCATTGATCTAGGACTCGACGAGTCCTTTGAGCCGTTTCAGAGTCTCGGCCAGGGTGCGGCCCACCTGGCGTACGGCGACGCGATCGGCGATGTAGCCCAGGATGCCGCCGGGTACTTGGTATGACAGCCGAAATGTCGCCTTCGTTCGGCCCTCCCCCGCGTCGCGCAGCCGGATCCGGCCACGCTGGTTGACACCGCCGGTGATGCTGACCCAAGCCAAGTCGCGGGCCTCGTCGAACTCGACCACCTCGATCAGCCCACCGACGGGCACCGAGCCGATCTTCCAGTGCACGGTGTAGCGGGCCCCGATACCCGCGGGCTGCTCGTTCGCGTTTTCCCAGCGCTCCAGGCTGGTCATGAACGACGGGTAGCAGTCCGGATCGCTGACGAACTTCCACACCTCGCCGCGGTCGGCGTCGATCACGCACCGGCGTTCGACGCGCATCAGCCGATCACCGGGAATCGACGCTGGGCGGCCAGTCGGTCCACGCCGCCCTGCAAACTGGCCATCACCTTGTCGTGCACCGCCTGGTCATCGCCGTCGACGTCGATGGGCTCCTGCACCTCGATCGTGATCTTGGCCGGCAGCGGAAGGTGTCCGGCGAGATCGCTGATATTGAGCCCCCACGGCAGCGCCAGCGATATCGGAATGCTCTTGAGCCGCAGCAACTTATCCGCCATCAGCAGCTTGGCCAGCCATTGGCCGCGGTTGAGGAACAACGCGGTTTCCTGGCCGCCGACACTGGCGACGGGCACGATCGGCACACCGGCTTCGCGGGCCAGCCGCACATAGCCCATGCGGCCGCCGAAATCGACGCTGTGCCGCTCCCACGACGGTCGGAAGACCTCGTAGTCGCCACCGGGATAGACCAACAGCGCCGCGCCAGTTTCCAAGGCCAGTCGGGCGTTTTCGTGATTGGCGGCGACGGTGCCGAACTTGCGCAGCCAGCCCAACGGGGGCGCGGAAACGACGAGGTTGTGCGCCAGCTGGTAAAACGGCCGCTCGACGCCGAAGTAGGAGCAAAACGCAAGGGTGAACACGAACGTGTCGGGTGGCACGTTGCCGCCGCTGTGATTGCCGACCAGCAGCACCGGTCCCTCGGCGGGAATCCGATCCAGGCCGCGCACGTCGGCGCGGAAGTACAGCGATGCCAGCAGCCACGTCCCGGGCAGCTGGTCGCGGATGTAATCAGGGTCGCGCTGGTCGAGGTCGGCCTTGGGCACCCGCGACGCCACTTGCGTGCGGGCCCACTCCAGCACCTCGCCTAGGCCGGCCACCTCGGGTTTATACCCCGGGTCGCGGATTCTTATACCTCGACAGGATCAAGCTGGTAGATGCGAGCGGCGTTGGCGTGTGCGATCACATCGACCACCCGGATGGCATCGGACTGGCTCCAGTCGTCGTCGGTCACAAAACGGCTGAGTACCCGATGAATACCGTTGCGCCACAGCATCGCGCCGAGAAAATGCAGCTCTGCGGGCCCGAAGGCATCCGAGGAATAGACGATCTTGCGGAATGGCGCCAACTCCAGCAGCCGGGCGATGAACGCCGGGCCCCGGGCACCCAGATGATTGATGCTCAGCCCGCCGTCGAGGTACACGTTGTTGAAGGCCTGTGCGAGATAGCCGGCTTCTCGCTCGTAGGGATAGCAGTGCAGCAGCACGACCGGTGTGTCACCGGAATGGCGGAGGAAGTCGAGCAGATACAGCGGATTGGTTTTGTGCAGATCGCAGTCGCGGTCGCCGAGGCCGACGTGGAACTGCAACGGCTTACCCAGCCGCAGCGCCTGGTGCAGCCCGAAGCGCAGCAGTACCCGGTCGGACAGCCGAACACCGCCGCTGTCCCGCCACCGGGCGGCGGCCTCGGCGACCTGTGCCGCCGTCGGCTCAGTCAGGTCCCCGTCGAATCCGCCGCGGTAAGCCAGCACGGACTTGGTGCCGACGGCGTTCGCTGCGCGCCGATGCAAAATCTCCTCGAATGCCGTCGCATAGTCACCCGGTACCTGCGCTGCCTGCTCGGCTAGCTGCTCGAGGCGAACCACCTCACCTGCGCGACCCGCGGACAGCTCGGCGAGTTCCTCGACGCCGGCTACTCCCCGATCCAACCCGGTGTCTACCAGCCAGTGGGAGACCCCGGCGGCGGGTAGGAAAAGCCGGGCCAGGTCGAGTTCTCCGAACCGGCTGCGGCGCCGCCAATAGTCGTCTGCCTCAGCATGTTTGGCCAAGCCAAGAAGCGGCGCGCAGTGGGCGCGGACAGCAAATCCGAGTTGCGAGTCGAATCCCGAATCGAACTCGGCAAGCGGTTCGGTGTTGGCCTCGTTGAGACCGTTCTCAAATCGCCGCCGGTCCCCTGCCGCCAGCCAGCAGCCATGGACATGCTGATCGATCAACGGCACCTCGGCGATATGACGTGCCAGCGCAGAGTCGCCGGCAGCTGGCATTGTCAGACGCTCCAGGCCATGCGGAATTTGGCCGTCAGCTCTTCGGGACCCAGGCCGGCGTAGCGTTGGTCCTCCAAGCGGCGCACCGCAACAATCAGGTCCACGGCCAGATCGCCGAGAATTTTCCGTAAGCGAGATGAACCATCAAGTGCTGCAATCGCTTCCGTCTGTGATTCGGGCAGCCGAACGATACCCGCGTGGTCGCGGTACGCGTCGGACAGCGTCGCCGGGTCCACGGTCGTTTCCGCCGGCAGTACAGCCTTTTTTCGGATTCCGTTCAGCGCCAACCCGAGGATCGCCGCCGAGGCAAAGTACGGGTTGGCCGACGGGTCGACGACCTTCACCTCCACGTTGCCGCCGGACGGGTTGGCCGGGCCGCCGCTGATGAATCGAACAGCCGCTTCCCGGTTCTCGGCGCCCCAGCAGGCGTACGCGCCGGCCCAGTTCCCGGGCCGCATCCGTAGCCCGGACACGATCGATCCGCACAGGATGGCCTGGGCATCCGGTAGTCCACGAAGCAGGCCTGCCAACGCGTTTTCGCCCGTCGGTGTCATGCCGTGGGCAGCAGAACCGTCGGAGAACAGCGGCCCGTCAGAGTTGGTCAACGAGAAATGCTGGTGGGCACCAGATCCCACGCTGTCGGCGAATGGTGCCGGTGACAGGCTGACCCGAAGTCCGTGTCGGCGCGCCACCCGGCCAATGATGATGCGGCACAGCGCCAGTTGGTCGGCCGCTTCCACCGGCGATTGCGGAGCCAGCGAAATCTCGAACTGGTTGACCCCGTACTCGGGGTGAAACTGCTCGATTCCGACACCGGCCGTCGTCGCGGTCGCGATGACGTCGTGAACGAATGCTTCGAACTCGAGCACACCGGCTAGCCCGTACTGTGCCCACAGCGTCGACGGCAGCCGGTTGCCGTCGGGCGTGACCAGAACGAATTCAATTTCATGGCCCACGGCCGCCTCGATGCCGGCCTCGGCAAGCGCGGCCTCGACACGGCTGAGCGTGCCGCGGCTGCACCCGGGAAACGGTGTTCCGTCCTGCTCGAAAAACCCCGCGGGTGCCCACGCCAACCCGTCGCCGATGACGCGTAAGGAGGACAGGTCGATTCTGACGCGGTGATCACCGACCACCCCGATGTTTTCGCTGAATGCGATGCCGCTGTGGTCGATAGCGAATGCGTGCCAGACCAGGCTGGCGCCCAAGCCAGGGTCGGCGAAGGCGTTGGACCGCCGGATCGGCACGGCCTTGGCCTGCATCAGCCCGGCCGGGTTGACGGCAGTGCCGATCACGACGTCCACCCCCTTGGCCTCCAACTGGGCGATCGCCGCGGCGGCAAGCGGGGTGGTGGTCACGCGTCTAGGGTTAAACCCGACTGGGCAAGGTGAACTTGCAGGTCTGGCCGATGTCCAAGGTGCGCAGCACCCGTCCCATCCCGACCCACAGCGCGCACGACAGCGCCAGGTCGGCCAACAGCTCCTCGGAGAAGTGCTCGCTGGCGCGGGCCCAGAAGTCTTCGTCGTCGCGCAGCACGGTGTGCTCGGTGGCGAATCGGTGTGCGAATTCGGCGGCCAGTCGCTCCTGTTCGCTGTAGCCCGGCCAGGTGCGCCATTCCAGCGCGTGGTCGTAGAGCTCTTCGTCCACACCGGCGGTCGGCCCGTCGCCGTCGCGGGTGTTGAGGCACACCGCGCATTCGTTGTCATGGGCGATCACGACGCGCGCGAGCTCGCGGGTGCGCATGGGCAGGCGATTGCGGTTGTAGACAGCGTCGCTGAACGCGCCGATGGCGCCGCCGAGTTCGGGGGATTTCACGAACCAGCCGGCCAGGTCGTCGTCAGCGAATTCTCCGATTCGGCTCATGGCGAGATCCTAGCGCCGATAGCCGGCTGCGCTCGACCTTCATGCCAATCACGTTGGGCGACAACCCGGTGGGAGATCCGGTCGAGGGCGGCCTCGACCTGGGCTCGGTCCGGCCGGCCCTGGAATCCAGGGGCCCGGGTCAGTTTGTCGACGATCCAGTCGCGGATCAGATTGGACACGAAGTCGACCTGCCGGACACCAGACGCGGTCAGCCACAAGCGGTCGATATTGCGTGCCGCGTAACCAGCGCGGACCACGCCGTCGAAGACAGGCTCGAGGACTTCGTATGGCACTCCCACGTCGTCGCCGATATCGGTCAACCGTGCCGACCCGAACAGTCGCGTGTAGCGGTGGATCCGCAACACGGCCCACAACCCGGCCGCATCCAGCGGGCAATCGGGCCGCATCGCGATGCTGCGCAGTCGCATCCCGGGAGCGCCCTGCAGCATGCGTCCGATGGCCGCCTCCAGCAGCTCGTCGGGTGACTGCGCGGTCGGCATCGCAAAGCCGTCGCCGAGGTCGGCGGCGTTATTTCCGATGTCCCGCAACGGAATCTCACGGAGGAAAAGCGCCAACACAAACCCCACCATCGCGACCGGCGCCGCCCACAAAAAGACCATGGACAGTGAATCGGAATAAGCCGCCACGATCGGCGCAGCGCTCTCAGGCGGCAGACGATGCAAAACCTCCGGGGAACTGGCCGCGGCGGCGGGTGCCCCACTCGCGGTGAGTGCCGGCCCCAACCGGTCTTGCAAGAAGTTCATGAACAGCGAGCCGAAGATGGCGGCGCCGAACGAACTGCCGATCGTGCGGAAGAATGTCACACCCGAGGTGGCGACGCCGAGGTCGTCGAAACTCGAGGTGTTCTGCACGATGAGCGTCAACACCTGCATACACAGTCCGATACCGGCCCCCAGGATGACCAGGTAAAGCGACTGCAGCAGAGTCGATGTCGACGGGTCCATCCGGGACAGCAACACGAATGCCACTGCCATCACCGCCGTCCCGGCGATCGGAAAGACCTTGTACCGCCCAGTCCGGCCGACCAGGATGCCGCTGGTCATCGATGTGGTCAACATGCCTACCACCATCGGCAGCGTGCGAAGCCCCGAAGCCGTCGCCGAGACGCCGTTCACGAATTGCATATAAGTAGGAAGGAAGGTCAGCGCGCCCAGCATCGCGAACCCGACGACGAACGACAGGATGCAGCACACCGTGAAGACCGGACTGGCGAAGAGGCGGGGCGGCAGGATCGGCGCGGCGGTCCTGCTTTCCACCCACACGAAAACGCCCAGCGCGACGGCGGAGCCAACGAACAGGCCGATGATCGTCGCGGACCCCCACGGGTAAGTGGTGCCGCCCCAACTGGTGGCCAGCGTCAACCCCGCGGCGCCGAGACCGACGAAAACGATGCCGATGTAGTCGATCACGGGTTTGGCGCGTTCGACCAGCGCGGGGATGGTTGCGGCTGCCACGAAGAACACCACCACCGATACCGGCACGTTGATCCAAAATGCCCATCGCCAGGTCAGGTGGTCGGTGAAATAGCCGCCCAGCAACGGTCCGACGACCGTGGTGACACCGAATACCGCCCCTAGCGCGCCCTGATAGCGGCCGCGTTCGCGCAGCGGGATGACTTCACCGATGAGCGCGGTGGCGGTGACGGTCAGACCGCCGCCACCAATGCCCTGCAGCGCCCGAGAGAGCACCAGCATGACCATCGTGTGCGACAGGCCGCACAGCACCGAGCCGACGACGAAAAACACCACGGCGGCTTGGAACACCGCTTTGCGGCCGAACAGGTCGCCCAGTTTGCCCACCAGCGCGGTGACGATGGTGGAGGCCAGCAGATAGCTGGTGACCACCCACGACTGGTGTCCGGCTCCGCCGAGATCGGCGACGATAGTCGGCAGCGCGGTCGCCACGATGGTCTGGTCGAGCGCTGCCAGCAGCATCCCGAGCACGATCGCCAAAAAGATCAGATTGCGTCGCTGCGGGCTGATCAGAGTGCTGCCCTGCGCCGCTTCCGCGGCTGGCGTCGCCGGTGCCGTCGCTGCGGTCATACCGGCCTTTCTTACCTCAGGTGGTGGGCGGGCGGGCGACGCACTGCGCGGCGTAGAGCGCCTCGCCGAGCTTATCCATCAGCTCCAGCTGCGTTTGCAGGTAGTCGATGTGGTCCTCTTCGTCGGCGACGATCTTCTCCAGAATTTGCGCGCTGGTGCTGTCTTGCCGCTCGCGGCACATGATGATGCCCGGTTTGAGACGGTTCAGCACATCGAATTCGATTGCCAAGTCACTCTCGAATTGCTCGCGCAGCGTCTGGCCGACCCGCAGCGACCCGATGCGCTGGTAGTTCGGCAAACCGTCGAGCAGCAGAATGCGGTCCGTCACCATTTCTGCGTGCCGCATTTCGTCGAACGACTCTTCGCGGGTGTGGGCCGCCAGCTCGGTAAAGCCCCAGTTTTCCTGCATCTTCGAATGCAGAAAGTATTGGTTTATCGCGGTGAGCTCACTGGTCAATTGTTCGTTGAGCAGGCGCAAAACGTCGGGATCACCTTGCATGATCGCTCCTCATTTCAAGCTGTCAGGTGTCGGACTGCGGGATGCTGTCAGGGGTTGGGCTGTAACCCCCGACGTGTCATGCCGGATTCAATCTAATGCAGCGCAGAGCCGCCGGTGCGATGATTCGTCCGGCGTCGGCGCGTCGCGGTTGGTCGCTGACTGCGACGGCGTTTCCGGGGGCAAAAGCGCAGCTCAACACACTTGGAGGTTAGGTTAGACTCCACTAACCAAGTTAGGTTAGACTTCACTAATATGAGGCCTGTTCAGTCCGGTCCTTCCGCCGGTTCGGCGGGGGTGGGTTGATGTTCGTGTGCCTGTGCGTCGGGGCCACCAGCCAAACCGTGGCCGACGCCGTCGCGTGCGGCGCGTCGACCTCCAAAGAAGTTGCCGCGGCCTGCGGCGCCGGCGCGGACTGTGGGCGTTGCCGGCACAACTTACGGGCGATCATCGAGGCCGCCGCGCAGTTCGAAACCAGCGCCGCGCGGTAACTCAGCCGCTTCGGCGGCCGGTGAAATCCGCCAGCGCCGCAGCGTTGGCCTGGGTACCCATCAACTCGGCGAAGTGAGCGTTCTCCCGGGCGCTTGCCGCTGCGATCTCCGGACGAACCGGTTCGACGATGGTGTGCTTGACCGCCATCAGACTCGAAATCGGCCGCGACGCAAGGATTTCGGCGTGCCGACGCGCATCCGCGAGCAGATCCGACGGCTCGCACACCTTCCAGACCAGACCCATCCGCTGCGCCTCCTGAGCGTCCACCCATTCCGAGGACATCAGCAGCCAGGCCGCGTTCTGCCGGCCGACCAACTGCGGCAGCAGATACGACGAGGCGGCCTCTGGTGCCACGCCAAGGCTGGTGAACGGGCATTTCAGCCGCGCAGTTGAGGACATGAACGCCAGGTCGGCGTAGCCCAGGATGGTGGCGCCGATCCCGACCCCGACGCCGTTGACCGCGCAGATCAGTGGTTTGGGGAACGCGCTCAGCGCGTCGATCAGCCCGGTGAAGCCGTGCTTTCCCGGCACGAAGTCCGGGTCGGTGACCCGTGCGTGCATCTCCCCCAGATCGGTCCCGGCGCTGAAGGCGCGCCCCGCCCCGGTCAGCAGAACCACCGCGACCTCCGGGTCGTCGGCGGCGGCCAACAGCGACTCGGCGGTGGCGTCGTAGAGCGCCTCGTTGAAGGCGTTGAGCGCCTCGGGCCGGTTCAAGGTCAGCGTGCGGACCTTGTTCTCGTCGTCGATCTGCAATGTCACGGCTGCAGCGTAACCGGCCCTACCCGCAGACTCGGCGTCAGCCGAATGGCGTTCGGAGCACGTACCGACTCGTCGGCACGGTGTCGATGTTCTCGTTGGCCCCGAACGCCGAGGTGCTGGCGATCATCCGGCTCAACCGGTCCTGCAAATCGCTGTCGTCGGCGGCGCCGAAGAAGGCCGTCAGATCGGTGACCGCCTCGATCGGGAACAACTCCTCGACGATGCCCGAGATGGGTGGCGCGTCTGGGGTCAGGGCGCGCACCACCGCGTTCTGGGTATAGCCGAAGGTGGCCTGTGTCTCGATCGCGACCGGTGTGTGGTCGCGCTGCCAGCGAGCCAGCCAGCTGTCCTGATCCAGCCCGGCCGGTCTGCGCAATAGCGCAAGGTTGGCCAAACCCGTTGTGCGAGAGCCGAGCTCCAGTGGCGCCGCCAATGGGACCGACTCGGTGACAAGATACCCGGCAAGCTCCTCACATTCGTCCTCCAGCATGGCCAGCGCGACGGTGATCTGCTCGCCGTAGCACTGCTGGGCCCAGATGCTCACGACTGCGGCCACCGGCGGGTCGAATGTCGTGAGCGTCATCAGCGAGTCGCGCACCACGCTGTCCCGCACATTGACGGCCAGACCGGCGACACCAAGACCCAGGATCGCGTCAGCGACCGGTCCCCGCTGGCGGGCGCACCAGTCGTCGTCGCGGTCGGCAGCCCGCAGCACCGCCACTACCTTTTCCATCGCTACGACTCCCGCGCCCACCGTGGCTGGATGAATACACCCTCGGCCTCCACGGTGACACCCTCGTCGTCGGCGAGGAAGCCCGCCGCGAAAGTCTTCACACCCTCCACGCGGGTGGCGGTCGCCTCGGCGTGCAATCGGCCCAGCCGGGTGGCCCGCACATAGCGCAAGGTGATGGTCCCCGTCAGCCGCGGGTTGGTGCCGTCGCTGGCGGCTTCGCCCAAGACATGATCGAGAACCAGGGCCGCGACGCCGCCATGTACATGGCCAGGCGGCCCCTCGTAGGCGGCGCCGAGATCGAAGTCGCACCACGCCCGGCCCGACGGGTCGTGCTGGATCTGCAGTGGCGGGGCGATCGGGTTGCGCGTCCCGATGACGACGTTTCCCCACGCCATCTGCTCACCGCTGGACAGGTAGCGCACACCGAAGGGGCCATCCACCTGGTTGCTGCGTAAACGCGCGGTGGCCGAATCGATTTCGTTCTTGGCGACGGCGACGGCTTCGGCGTCGACTTCGGTGCGGATGGTGGCGTCGATCAGATCCCGTACCGACTGGGTCAGCGGCTCATAGATTGCCCGCAGCCGTTCGAGGTCCTCGACGCTGATGTTCTCCAAGGTGAAGTCCAGCATGACTGCAACTAGAACATGTTCCTGCTATGTCGTGGCGGCGGGGTGCCGAACGAGGCGCACCGCGCTGTCGGCGCTGACCAACTCCCCGATGACCTGAGCCAGCTGCCGGTAAGGCGCTTCGCGACCGCTGGATGACCGGAACACCAGCCCGATCCGCCGTCCCGGGCGGGGATTGGCGAACTGTGCCAGGCCGAGCTGACTGCGGCTGGCCTCGACCGACACCGCGCTCTGCGGGATCAGGGTCACGCCCAATCCGCCGGTTACGCACTGCACTGCCGTGGCCAGCGACGCGGCGCGGGTATTGGCCAACTCAGCGCGCACTCCGGCTTTGCGGCAGACGTCGAGGGCCTGGTCACGCAGGCAGTGGCCCTCGTCGAGGAGCAGCAGCGGCAGTTGCGCCAGCGCCGTGGGCGGCACCCGTCGCTTGCCCGCCAACGGGTGACTCGGCGGCAGGGCGAGCACGAAGTCCTCGTCGTAGATCGGGATTTCGGTGACACCGCTGGTCTCTGCCGGCAACGCGATCAGCGCCGCATCCAAAGCACCCTCGCGCAGTGACATCAGCAGTCGCTCGGTCTGGTCCTCGATTACTCGCAGGGACAGCGCGGGCAACCGCTCGGTCAATCCGGCCAGCACCGTCGGCAGCACGTACGGTGCCACCGTGGGGATCAGACCCAGGCGCATGGTGCCCTGCAGCGGATCCACGGTGCCTGCCGCCGCTGCAGCGAACGCGGTCACCGCTTCGATCACGCTTTGAGCCTGCGGCAGCAGGTGCCGGCCCTCGGTTGTCAAGAAGACACGCCGGGTTGATCGCTCGACCAGCTGGACGCCGAGGCCGGCTTCCAGTGCCGACAAGGACTGTGACAGCGTCGACTGGCTGACACCGAGAGTGCTTGCGGCAGTGCCGAAGTGTTGCTTTTCCGCCACCGCGACGAAGGCCCGTAGGCCGGCGACGGTGGGTTGATAACTCTTATCGGTCATACCTATCAGTATAGTGGGAAATATCACCTTTACTTTAAGGTTTAATTAGGCCAAGATTGGATTGAGTCCAAAAAGTTGGAGAGTAAATCCGATCTTGATCAAAGGAGTGACCATGGCACTGCTGACAATCGGCGATCAGTTTCCCGCCTACGAGCTCACCGCGCTGATCGGTGGCGATCTGTCGAAGGTCAACGCCAAGCAGCCGGAAGACTATTTCACCACGATCACCAACGAAGACGACCCGGGCAAGTGGCGAGTGATCTTCTTCTGGCCGAAGGACTTCACCTTCGTGTGCCCAACCGAGATCGCGGCGTTCGGCAAGCTGAACGACGAGTTCGAAGACCGCGACACCAAGGTGCTGGGTGTATCGGTGGACAGCGAGTTTGTCCACTTCCAGTGGCGCGCCCAGCACGAAGATCTCAAGAAGCTGCCGTTCCCGATGCTGTCCGACATCAAGCGTGAACTTGCCGAGGCCACCGGGGCGCTCAACGACGAGGGTGTCGCCGACCGGGTGACGTTCATCGTCGACCCCAACAACGAGATCCAATTCGTCTCAGTGACCGCCGGCTCGGTGGGGCGCAACGTCGACGAGGTGCTGCGGGTGCTCGATGCCCTGCAGTCCGACGAGCTGTGCGCCTGCAACTGGCGCAAGGGTGACCCCACCATCGACGCCGGCGAAGAGCTGAAGAAGTCTGCCTAAAGGAGGCACGATGGGCATCGAGAACCTCAAAACCGCGCTGCCGGAGTACGCCAAGGACCTCAAACTGAACCTGGGGTCGATCACCCGCACCACCGCGCTCACCGAAGAGCAGTTGTGGGGCACGCTGTTGGCCAGCGCGGCGGCAACACGGAATGCCGAGGTGCTGGGCGAGATCGGTGCTGAAGCCGCGGATTACCTGTCGGCCGAGGCCTACCAGGCGGCGTTGGGCGCCGCATCGATCATGGGCATGAACAACGTCTTCTATCGTGGCCGCGGCTTCCTCGGCGGTGACTACGACGACCTGCGCCCCGGGTTGCGGATGAACATCATCGGCAATCCGGGCGTGGACAAAGCCAGCTTCGAGCTGTGGTCGTTCGCGGTCTCGTCGATCAACGGGTGTTCGCACTGCGTCACCGCGCACGAGCACACGCTGCGAGAGGCCGGGGTGGACCGAGAGGCGATTTTCGAGGCGTTGAAGGCGGCTTCCATCGTTGCGGGCGTGGCTCAGGCGATCACCACCGCCCAGACGCTGGCCGCGGCCGGGTAACTTTAACGACGTGGCCGACTGGGTCGAGCATGTGATCTGGTGGCAGCTCTACCCGCTGGGCTTCGTCGGCGCATTCCCGGGTGAGCAGCCGCCATCGCCGGACGAGCACCGGCTGCGACGGATTACCGAGTGGTTCGACCACGCCATCGAGCTGGGCGCGTCCGGGATTGTCCTGGGCCCGATTTTCGCCTCACGCACCCACGGCTACGACACGACCGATCATTACCGCATCGATCCGCGCCTCGGCGACGACGACGATTTCGACTTCTTTGTCGCCGAGGCGCATCGGCGTGGTTTACGGATCCTGCTCGACGGGGTGTTCAACCACGTCGGGCCGGACTTCCCGCGCGATCAAAAAGATTGGTTTCGTGACTACAGCTTCGAGGGCCACGGCGATCTCACCACGCTGAACCACGACAACCCCGAAGTCGCCGACTACGTCGTCGATGTCATGTCGCACTGGCTGGAGCGCGGCGCCGACGGCTGGCGGCTGGACGCGGCTTATGCTGTGTCGTCTGGCTTTTGGGCTGCCGCGCTCCCACGAGTACGCCGGCACCACCCGGAGGCGTGGTTCGTCGGAGAGCTCATTCACGGCGACTATGCCGCGGTGGTTGCCGAGGCCGGCTTCGACTCGGCCACCCAGTACGAGCTGTGGAAAGCGATCTGGAGCAGCCTCAACGACGGTAACTTCTACGAGTTGGACTGGGCGCTACAGCGGCACAACGAGTTCCTGGGCAGTTTCGCGCCGCTGACCTTCATCGGCAACCACGACGTGACTCGGATTGCCAGTCAACTCGAGCATTCTGCTCACGTGGCCCAGGCACTGGTGCTGCAGATGACCGTCGGCGGCATTCCCAGCGTGTACGCCGGGGACGAACTCGGCTACCGCGGGGTCAAAGAGGAGCGGTTCGGCGGCGACGATGCGGTGCGGCCCGAATTCGGCTCTCCCCCGGTACCGCTGGATGATGATGGCGCGAAGTTGTGGGCGCTGCACCAGTACCTTGTCGGGCTGCGGCGGCGCCACGCGTGGCTGCACGCCGCAACCACGACCGCGCTGTTACTGGACAACCGGCACTACGTCTATCGGACGCACCACGGTGACGACGCCCTGATTGTCGTGCTCAACATCGATGACGCGCCGCTGGAGGCGAGGGTGCCGCGCGCACAGGTGGTCGCCGGATCCGGAGCTCCGCCAGAAGAGACCGTCGACGTCGTAGTGGTCGAACCACAGGGTTGGCGGATCCTGCAGCCTATGTGAGCCGCTTCAGCGTCAGCGGATCTTGTTCCCCGCCGTAGTACTTCTCCAGCACCGCGACGAAATCCTGGTTGTCGTCGGTGGCGTGGGCAAACAGCGTCATCGACGAGCGGACTTTGAGATCGTCGGGTGATCCGAAAATGTCGGCGATCGAACGGCCGGCGATGCCGTTGACCAGCTGCGTGCACTCGTGCAGCCGCGGGCCCAGCACCTGGTGTTGGAGATAGGCCTGTGCTTCGTCCAGCGAGAAGATTGCATACCTTGCGGCCGTCGGGCTGCTGCCGAGTCCGGCCAGTTGCGGAAAGATGAACCAGATCCAGTGACTGCGTTTGCGGCCGGCACGCAGCTCCTCGACGACGGTGTGATAGACCCGAGCTTGCGCGTCGACGAAGCGCTGCAGATCGAAGGGA
Source organism: Mycobacterium sp. NGS51 (assembly GCF_059812525.1). Lineage (NCBI taxonomy): Bacteria > Bacillati > Actinomycetota > Actinomycetes > Mycobacteriales > Mycobacteriaceae > Mycobacterium > Mycobacterium sp. NGS51. The sequence continues at coordinate 1,263 of NZ_JCALCV010000031.1, read as the reverse complement.
TCACTTGCGGACGTCATCTACCCACCGTCGCACAGTTCAACGACGGCTGCCGAAGATCGGTGACCTCGCGCCGCTGATCCGGTTTCGCAAGCCCCGGCTCGACCGCGTTCAACGCCGACTCGATGCGGCAATGACCATCCGCGATCTGCGGCGTATCGCCCAGCGGCGTACCCCCAGGGCCGCGTTCGACTACACCGACGGCGCTGCCGAAGACGAATTGTCGATCGAGCGCGCGCGGCAAGCCTTCCGCGACATAGAATTTCATCCCGCGATCCTGCGCGACGTCAGCAGTGTGCGCACCAGCTGGCCGGTGCTCGGTGCGCCGGTGGCGCTGCCGTTCGGCATTGCGCCGACGGGGTTCACCCGGTTGATGCATACCGCGGGCGAGATGGCCGGTGCTCGCGCGGCCGCGCGCGTTGGTGTTCCGTTCTCACTGTCCACCCTGGGCACCGCCGCTATCGAAGATGTAGCCGCGGCTATTCCCGAGGGCCGCAAATGGTTTCAGCTCTATATGTGGCGGGATCAGGACCGGTCGATGGCGTTGGTGGACCGGGCCGCCCAGGCGGGTTTCGACACCCTACTGGTCACCGTCGACGTCCCGGTTGCCGGTGCGCGGTTGCGCGACACCCGCAACGGAATGACGATCCCGCCGACCTTAACGCTGCGGACCGTGCTCGATGCGCTGCCGCGCCCGCACTGGTGGTTCGATCTGCTGACGACCGAACCGCTGGCCTTCGCATCGCTGGATCGGTGGTCGGGCACCGTCGGCGAATACCTGGACACCATGTTCGACCCCAGCGTCACCTTCGCGGATCTGGCATGGATCAAGACCCAGTGGCCGGGCAAGCTCGTCGTGAAAGGTATTCAGACGTTGGCAGACGCCCGCGCTGTCGTCGACGTCGGCGCCGACGGCATCGTGTTGTCCAATCACGGTGGTCGCCAACTTGATCGAGCACCGGTGCCGTTTCATCTGTTGCCCGTCGTCGCGCGCGAGCTTGGTGGCTCCACGGAAATCTTGCTGGACACCGGCATCATGTCCGGCGCCGACATCGTGGCCGCGGTGGCGCTGGGCGCACGCTGCACGCTGATCGGGCGGGCTTATCTGTACGGGCTGATGGCCGGTGGTGAAGCCGGCGTCCAGCGTGCCATCGAAATCCTGTCCGGCCAGTTGACCCGGACCATGCGACTCCTCGGCGTCACCTGCCTCGAGGAGCTATCGCCGACGCACGTCACGCAATTGCGGCGGCTGGTGCCAGTTCGGCC
>NZ_JCALCV010000030.1:0-32226 GCF_059812525.1 Mycobacterium sp. NGS51 | reverse complement strand
TTCCAGTGAGCAGGCCGCGTTGTCGGGTGCTTGGCAAGGTGATACCGGGATGACTTATCAGGCGTGGCAGGCGCAGTGGAATCAGGCGATGGAAGAGTTGGTGCGGGCTTATCACGCGATGGCGGGCACCCATGAGACCAACACCATGGCCATGCTGGCCCGCGACCAAGCCGAAGCCGCCAAATGGGGAGGCTAGCCAACCCGCCGGTCATCGAGTCCAGTCGGTCCGCGGGATAAATGGGCACCGGTCCTAACGCCGTCGAACTGACCGTCGACCAGGCGTGGTTCATCGCCGAGACCAGTGGCGCGGGAAGTTTGCCGTGGGTATTGGCGATCACGACGCCCTACACCGACGCCGGGGAGCGAGGCGCGTTCATCGCTCGGCAGACTGCCGAATTGACTCGGATGGGTCTGATGTCTGCCGACGGCGCGATCAACCCGGCGGTGGCCGACTGGGTACGAGTGGTGTGCTTTCCGGACCGATGGCTGGATTTGCGCTACGTGGGACCCGATCAATCCGGCGGAGCAGGCGACCTACTGCGCGGTATCGTCGCGCGGCGCGGCGACAACACTGTTGTCGCGCTGCGCAACGCGCAACTGGTCACCTTCACATCGATGGACATCGGTGACACGCGGGCACTGGTGCCGGTCCTGAGCGTCGGGCTTGCGCATCGGCCGCCGGCGCGGTTCGACGAGTTCAGCATGCCCGCCCGGGTCGGCGCCCGAGCCGACGAGCGGCTGCGCGCCGGCGCATCGCTTGCCGAAGTGCTTGACTTCCTGGGGATTCCAGAAACAGCACGACCCGTGGTGGAGTCGGTGTTCACCGGCCCGCGCAGCTACGTCGAGATCGTCGCCGGGTGCCGCCACGACGGACAACACGCCACCACCGAAGTCGGGATGAGCATCGTGGACACCACCGCGGGCCGGGTGCTGGTCAGTCCCTCCCGCGCATTCGACGGTGAATGGATCTCGACATTCTGCCCCGGAACACCGTTTTCGATCGCGGTCGCGATCGACCAACTGACCGCGACGCTGCCGGACGGTCAGTGGTTCCCCGGGCAGCGACTCTCCCGAGACTTCCAGACCCAATCCAGCTGACGAGCCCTACCAGAACCGAACACCCGCTGTTCTACGAAAAGAAAGAGAAGCAATGTCCCCCCAAAGTCTGAGGATCCGCTGATGTCCAGCGCCGTGATGCCGATCGTCCGGGTCGCCATCCTCGCCGACAGCCGGTTGACAGAAATGGCGTTGCCCGCCGAGCTGCCGCTGCGCGAAATCCTGCCCGCGGTCCAACGGCTGGTGGTTCCCAGTGCCGGTAGCGACGGTGCCGAGGCAGCCGACGCCGCCGAAGCCGCCGGGCCGGTAACCCCCGCCCGGCTCAGCCTTGCGCCGATCGGTGGTGCGCCGTTCAGCCTGGATGCCAGTCTGGACACCGTCGGCGTCGTCGACGGTGACTTATTGGCGCTGCAGCCCGTCCCGGCCGGAGCGGCTGCCCCCGGCATCGTCGAAGACATCGCCGACGCCGCGGTGATCTTCTCGACATCCCGATTGAAGCCGTGGGGAATCAGCCACATCCAGCGCGGTGCGCTGGCCGCAGTCATCGGCTTAGTGGTCGCTGCAACCGGTTTGGCGGTCACGCATCGGCTGGTCACCGGCGCAGCAGCGGGGCTGATCACCGTCGCCGCGATTGCCGTGCTCACCGCGGTGGCCGGCCTGGCGATCCGATCACCGCGTGCGGCAACTGCCGTGTCGATTGTCGCGCTGGTGCCGATCGCTGGGGCATTGATGCTGGCGGTACCCGGTAACTTCGGACCGGCGCAGCTGATGCTGGGCGCAGCCGGCGTCGCAGCATGGTCACTGATCAGCATCGTCCTTCCCCGCCGCGACCATGGTCGGGCTACCGGATTCTTCACTGCCACAGCCGTTCTCGGGTTCGGCGTGTTGCTGGCCGCGTTGGCTGAAATTCTTTGGGAGCTACCGATGCTCAGCATCGGTTGCGGGCTGATCGTGCTGGCATTGCTGGTGACCATTGAAGCCGCACAGCTGTCCGCGCTGTGGGCACGGTTCCCGCTGCCGGTGATCCCGGCACCTGGGGATCCCACCCCGTCCGCGCCATCGTTGCGGGTGCTGCAGGATCTGCCGCGCCGGGTGCGGATCAGCGATGCGCATCAAACCGGGTTCATCGCCGCCGCTGTGTTGCTCAGCGTGCTCGGCTCGGTGGCCATCGCGTTGCGACCCGAAACATTGGCGGGCTGGGGCTGGTACGTGGTGGCGGGAACTGCGGCGGCCGCGGCCCTTCGGGCCCGGGTGTGGGATTCAGCCGCCTGCAAGGCGTGGCTGCTTGCCCAGCCGTACCTGGTGTCGGTGGTACTCCTGGTGCTCTACACCGCTACCGCGCGGTATCTCGCCGCGCTGTGCGCGATCGTGGTGCTGGCGGTGCTGGTGCTGGCCTGGGTTGTGGTTGCGCTGAACCCGCCGATCGGCTCACCGGACAGCTACTCACTGCCGCTGCGCCGGCTGCTGGGCTTCGTCGCATCCGGCATCGACGCATCACTGATTCCTGTGATGGCCTACCTGGTCGGGATCTTCAGCTGGGTACTCAATCGATGATTCGTGCCGGTTTCTCCTGTCTCGCAGCGGTCTTGGCCGCCGGGGTGTGGGTCTGCCCGCCGTCGGCGGCGATCAGCCCGCCGACGGTCGATCCGGGCGCCGAGCCGCCGAGCGGTGCCCCGGGGCCAGTTCAGCCGATGGAGCAGCGCGGTGAATGCAGCGTCTCGGGCATCATCCCGGGCAGCGATTTCGGTGCGGCCAGCCCCAACCAACTGGCCATGAATCTGCCTGATGCATGGCGGATTTCCCGCGGTGAGGGCCAGTTGGTGGCGGTCGTGGACACCGGAGTGCAGCCGGGACCGCGGCTGCCCAGCGTCGAACCCGGCGGTGACTACATCGAGGCGACCGACGGCCTCACCGACTGCGACGGGCATGGCACCCTGGTCGCCGGAATCATCGCCGGCCAACCCGGCGACGACGGCTTTGCCGGTGTCGCTCCCGGCGCGCGGTTGCTGTCATTGCGCACCGCCTCTGTGAAGTTTTCGCCCCGAATGCCCGGCGGAGACCCGACATTGGCGCGGGCGACTTTCGACGTGACGGCGCTGGGACGAGCGATCGTGCACGCGGCTGATCTCGGTGCTCGCGTGATCACCATCTCCTCGGTCACCTGCCTACCGGCCGACCGTGGCGTCGACCAGTCCGCGCTCGGGGCGGCGATCCGATACGCCGCCGTCGACAAGGACGCGGTCATCATCGCCGCCGCTGGCGACAGCGGCTCGACCGGTTCGATGGCCGGTGGATCCGCATGTGAATCCAACGCGCTGACCGATATGAGTCGTCCCGACGACGCCCGAAACTGGGCAGGCGTCACCTCGGTGTCGATCCCCTCGTGGTGGCAGCCATACGTGCTTTCGGTTGGCTCCCTGTCACCCAACGGCCAGCCGTCGAAGTTCACCATGGCCGGACCGTGGGTAGGTATCGCCGCACCTGGGCAGAACATCGTGTCAGTGAGCAACCGCGACGACGGCGGCCTGGCCAACGGCCTGCCCAATGATCGCCAGCAACTGCTGGCACTGAGCGGCACCGGTTATGCGGCCGGTTATGTGTCGGGCGTGGCGGCACTGGTGCGCAGCAAATATCCCGAGTTGACGGCCGACCAGGTGGTGCACCGGATCACCGCGACCGCACACAACGGCGCCCGCGCGCCGTCCAACATTGTCGGCGCCGGCACGCTCGACCCGGTGGCAGCCCTGACCTGGGAGCTGCCCGCTACCGCCGATCATGATGCGGCGCCGGTGAAACAACTCGCGGCGCCACCCGAACCGGCCCCAAAGGACCGCACCCCGCAGATCGTCGCGTTCGCCGGATCGGCGGCCCTCATCCTGGCCGTCGTGGTTGTCGCCGCGATCGCCGCGCGCCGACGAAAGGAACTCACCTCGTGAGGCAATCAGCTCTCGCATCGCTACCGACCGGACGGATTGTGCTCGTCCTGTTGGCCATCGTGCCTGCGGCCATGGCTTATCCGTGGCAGTCCCCACGCGAGCGTTGGGTGCTCGGCATCGCCGTCGCGGTGGTGATCGCCCTGTTGGCCTGGTGGCGGGGTTTGTTTGCGACGACCATGCTGCGCCGCCGGGTCGCGGTGCTGCGCCGCAACCGGGGTTGGGGCCGAGGCCGCCGATCAGCCACCGACGTGCGGGCTACCGCGCTGTTGCGCATCACGGCATCGGACACCGACCTCGATGTGCTGCCGCTTCCGCTGATCGCCCGGTACCTGGACTGCTACGGGATTCGCGCCGACGCGGTGCGTATCACCAGCCGTGACACCGCATCCGATGCCGCTGCGTCGCAGCGGGACACCTGGATCGGGCTGACCTTGTCGGCCGCCGATAACCTCGGCGCGTTGCAGGCCCGCTCGTCGAAGATCCCGTTGCATGAGACGGTCGAGGTGGCCGTGCGCCGACTCGCCGACCATCTCCGCGAGGCCGGCTGGGCGGCGAGCACCGTGGACCCCGATGACGTTCCCGAGCTATTCGCGCGGCCCGCTCGGGAGACCTGGCGCGGAATCCGAGTCGGCAGTGCGGAATACGTTGCGGCGTACCGCGTCAAGGCCGACGCGGAGCTGCCCGAGACGCTCGCGGTGATTCGGTCATACCCGGCGCGCGAAACGTGGACGGCGCTGGAGATCGCCGGTGCTCCGGGAGGCCACACGCTGGCGGTGGCATGCGCATTCCGCACTGACGGCCGGCCGGGCCGGGCGGGACCGCTGGCGGGGCTGACTCCGCAAGCCGGTAACCAGCGGCCCGCGCTTGCGACGCTGCACCCGTCGTCGGTGCAGCGGCTCGACGGGCACAACGAGCTACCCACCGACCTACTCACCCGGCTGCGCTGGCCGAGCACCGCCCAACGGCAGTCCAGGGCGCGCCACGCAGCGGTCAGCTGAACATGAAACCCTGCAGGAACTGAGTCATCCGACGCAGGTAGTCGAGTTGGCTGATATGCATGAGGTGGCTGCCGGGGAACCAATGCAGCGCGCAGCGATCCCAATGCTGCCATAGCATTTCGGCTTGACTCGGGGGCGCAAACCGGTCGCCGAGACCGGTGATGATCAGCCGGCGGTCTTTGGCCACCAGCGGTTGGTAGCTCAACGGCGAGTGGTAGGACAGTGCGGCGGCCAACTCGTCGCGGCTGATGTCACTCATCCGCATCCCCAGCGCCACCAGCAGGCTGGCGGGGAACCAGTCGTCGAATGCCGCGATCGGGGTGACCACCGGGCAGTTGGGAATGACGGCTTCGAGCCGGTCATCGATCGAGGCGACCAATGCCGAGGTATAGCCGCCCAGCGATATTCCGGTGAGCGCGATCCGTTCGACACCGGTAGAGCGCAGATAATCCAGCAGCGAACGAAAGTCGTGGACCGCCTGGGCGGTTGCTTCGGCGAAACCGGTCAGGCCGCGGGCGAAGTAGCCGTAACCGCTGAACGGAGAATACTTTTCGGCCCGTCGTCCGTGAAACGGCAAAGTGTAGAGCACAACGTCATAGCCGGACTTGTAGTACCACGGCAGCGAGAAAAACCGGCCGTTCAGCAGATAGGACGAACCCAGAAAACCGTGAATGACACACAGCGTCGGGCGCGGACCGTCGTTATGCCGCCAATGCTGCGCCCGGACAATATTGTTGCGGCGCAAGGTTCGCCACTGCTGGCGCATCGCGGGGTTGACTGCTTCGAAACTGCTGGCGAACGCGATGTTTTCGACATTGCCGTGCGCGAGCCACTCCGCCAGGTGGCTGGCCGGTCGCGAGGACACCCGAGGCGACGTCGTCGGCGCCGGGAACGACTTCGCCGGATCGCGCTCGGCGGCTAGTTCGGCGTAGAAGCCCAGATTGTCCCGCTCCCGGTGGGATTCGCTGCGGCGCACCGCAGTCCCGAGTACCGGTGGCAGCATCGCGGCACCGAGCATGGTGGCGACTGCGGTACGCAGTCCGACATCGCTGACCGCGGACGCTTCGACGATCGCGCGCTGCCGCGGCGGCAGCGTCGACCGTTCGGGCAACCCGTTGGCGCTCGCATCTGCGCCGGGCACGTCGGGAACGGGGATAGGCGGATCGACGGGGGTGGCGTCGGACGTCATTGTCGGCTGGCCCCTCCGGTATCGGGCGGCGAGAACAGTGTAGCCGCGTTCTGGTAGAACACACGCCGCAACCAGTCGTCGTCAACGCCGGGTAATTCGGTGATCGACCGCAGGGCGTCGGCGTAGCTGTAGAGCTGCCAGCTGTTGCGGGTTGGGTGGTCGGTAGTTGTCGGTGGTGTGCTGTAGGAACAGAAGTATGAATCTGGCGGCGTGGGTTGAGCGCAACGGCGTTGCGCAGGTGACGGCGTACCGCTGGTTTCGCGCCGGGCTGTTGCCGGTACTGGCGCGAAAGGTGGGACGGCTGATTTTGGTGGACAACGCGTTTCTGCCAGCCGAACCACGCATGCGAACTGCCGTGTATGCGCAGGTGTCATCGGCTGATCAGAAAGCAGATATCGATCGGCACGTGGCGCGGGTAGCCGCGTGGGCAACGATCCAGCAGATCCCGGCCGACAAGGTCGTGACCGAGGCCGGATTGGCGTTGAACGGGCGTAGGCGCACATTCCTTACCTTGTTGGGTGATCAGTCGGTGACGCGGATCGTGGTGGGGCACCGGGACCGTTTCGGCCATTTCGGCCCCGAGTACGGTCAGGCCGCGCTGGAGGCACCGGGCGGAGAGTTAGTGGTCATCGACACCGCTGAGGATGACGACCTGGTGCGGGATATGACCGAGATCCTGACGTCGATGTGTGCGCCTCTGTATGGCAAGCGTGCCGCAGCGAACCGCGCCAAGCGTGCCCTGGCGGCAGGCGCTATCGAAGACCCTGCGGCGGCCTGATGGCGCGCTTCGAGGTTCCTCCGGGTTGGACGGTACAGGCGTTCCGGTTCACCCTAGACCCGACGGCGGAGCAGGCGCGGTCGTTGGCGCGACACTTCGGCGCGCGGCGCAAGGCCTACAACTGGGCCGTCGCGGCCCTGAAAGCCGATATCCAAGCGTGGCAGGCCACTGGTGTCCAAACAGCCAAGCCGTCGCTGCGGGCGCTGCGGAAGCGGTGGAACACGGTCAAAAACGACGTGTGCGTCAACGCCGAGACCGGCGCGGTGTGGTGGCCGGAGTGCTCGAAGGAGGCCTACGCCGACGGGATCGCGGGCGCAGTGGACGCCTATTGGAACTGGCAACAATCCCGGTCGGGTAAGCGGGCCGGCACCAGGGTTGGGTTCCCGCGATTCAAACGCAAGGGTCGCGACGCTGATCGGGTGTGCTTCACCACCGGTGCGATGCGGGTCGAACCTGACCGACGGCACCTCACACTGCCGGTGATCGGCTGTGTACGCACCCACGAGAACACCCGGCGCATCGAACGCCTGATACGGTCTGGTCGGGCGCGGGTACTGGCGATCTCGGTGCGCCGCAACGGCACCCGTCTGGATGCAAGTGTGCGAGTGCTTGTCCAACGCCCTCAACAACCCAGCGTCGCGCTACAGGGTTCGCGGGTTGGTGTCGATGTCGGGGTGCGACGCCTGGCGACTGTCGCCACCAGCGACGGCACGGTGATCGAGCAAGTTGACAACCCGCGACCGTTAGACGCTGCGCTGCGCGAGCTAGGCCACGTGTGCCGGGCACGATCGCGTTGCACGCCAGGCTCGCGGCGCTACCGTGAGCGCACCACCCAGATTTCCCGGCTACACCGCCGGGTCAATGACGTCCGCACCCATCACCTGCACGTCCTGACAACACGATTGGCTAAAACCCACGGCCGCATCGTTGTTGAAGGCTTGGACGCCGCGGGGATGCTGCGGCAAAAGGGCTCGCCGGGTGCTCGCGCACGGCGACGTGGACTCTTAGATGCGGCCCTGGGCACACCTCGGCGCCACCTGCTCTATAAGACGGGCTGGTATGGGTCGCAGCTAGTCGTTGCTGACCGCTGGTTCCCGTCGTCGAAAACCTGCCATACCTGCGGGCATGTGCAGGACATCGGATGGCCTGAACGTTGGCAATGCCAGCAATGTTGGGCGTCGCATCAACGTGATGACAATGCATCCATCAACCTCGCACGCTACGAGGACACTGTTAGCGTCGTCGGCCCAGTTGGGGCCGCCGTCAAGCGTGGAGCCGACCGTAAGACCCGGCCTCGCCGGGCTGGTGGCCGTGAAGCGCGGAAGGGAACCGGCCACCCAGCCGGGGAACAACCCCGAGACGGGGTGCGAGTCGCGTGACCACTAACGATCACTCACTCGCAACGGGATGTTGGGAAAGTCGCTACCGAACAAGATGCGATCTCCGAACTGGCGTAGTCGCGCCAGTTGCGACGGAGGGAACGGCATCGATTCCTCGACGAACGGCGTGAAGGCCATCGTGGTGTCTAGCCGCACGTCGGCAGAACTCTGGCAGATGTCGAGAACTCGGTGTATTCCGGCATTCCCATGTGGACGACGACCGGTATCCGGGCGTCGTCGATCATTCCCCAAACCCGGTCGAGCAGCGCGTCGTTGGGGTCGTAGCCGCCCACCTGCAGATGTGCCTTGAAGACCTGCGTTCCGCCGCGGATCGCAGCCTCGACGTAGTCATCGGCGTCGGGCTCGTGGTAAAACGTCGCGGTGGCAAGACAATCCGGTGTCGTCCGGGAGAACTCGGCGGCCCACTGGTTCAGCCATGCTGCCATCTGCGGCTTGTGCGCATAGACCAGTGCGGTGAAGCCGCGCACGCCGAACTGCGGTAGTACCTCTACCCGTCGGGACTCTGTGGCGCGATAGTTGATCGGCCACTCGCGCCCGACCAGCGGGCCGGCGGAGTCGAAGTACTTCCACACCTTGTCCATCACCGGTCTCGGCATGAAATGGGTGTGCACGTCCATCACGCCGGGCAAGCCCAATGCGGACCAGATCTCCCGGACGCGCGCGGCCTCATCTTCGTCGGCCATCGCCCACCCTCGATTCGTCACCAGTAATAGGTTGTCTATATCAGTCGGCTCGCGGACTGCTGATCGGAGGACATATGTGGGATCCAGATGTCTACCTGGCATTCGCCGATCAGCGTGCCCGGCCGTTCTACGATCTGCTGACCCGGGTGGGCGCCAAGCGGCCGCGACGGGTGGTCGATCTCGGCTGCGGTCCGGGCAACCTCACCGTGGAGTTGGCACGGCGTTGGCCCGAGGCGGCGGTCGAGGCGCTGGACAGCTCGCCGGAGATGGTCGCCGCCGCCCGCGAACGCGGTGTCGATGCCACCGTCGGTGACCTGAGGACCTGGGCACCGCGGCCCGACACCGACGTGGTGCTGTCCAACGCCGCTGTGCACTGGGTACCGGAGCACGCCGAGCTGATGGTGCGATGGGTCGGTGAGCTGCCCGCCGGCGCCTGGATCGGCGTTCAGGTGCCGGGCGCATTCGACACGCCCTCGCACGCGGCGGTGCGAGCGGTGGCCCGTCGCGAACCCTTCGCAAAGGCGCTGAGCGACATACCGTTTCGAGTGGGCGGCGTGGTCGACACGCCGGCGCATTATGCCGAGCAACTGATCGACGCCGGATGCACCGTCGACGCGTGGGAAACGACGTACCTGCACCAACTGCGCGGCGAGCATCCGGTGCTGGACTGGATCAGTGGCACCGTGCTGCTGGCAGTGCGCGAACGGCTCACCGACGCGGACTGGCAGCAGTTCCGCTCCGAGCTCATCCCGCTGCTTGCCGATGCCTATCCGGCGCGGCCCGACGGGACGACGTTCTTCCCGTTCCGGCGGATCTTCGTCGTCGCGCAGGTGGGCGCGTCGTGAGTATGCACACTCAAACTGGTAAGCCGAGCTGCTCCGCTTCGGCGCGGTAGCGGTCCACCCACTCGTCGGAGCGCTGATCGGCCTGGCGTTCCAATGCCGGCGCGGGCGCCAGTCGGGGATCCTGCCCGACTGCCTCCAGCACAGTCGCGACGATCGTGGTCAGGTTGCGCCACAGCACCGGATAGGCGACGTCGATCGGAGTGATGTTCTCCTCGGCAAACCAACTGCGCCAGCCGTTCTCCTGATCCCGCAGCGTCGTGACGATGTGGGCGATCGCGCCCGCGTGGTACACGGCCCGCGAATCGCGTTCCGGATCGGGCCGGCCCCGCCACACCCTTGTCTGCACCGCCCGCCAGAACGACACCGCCTGCGAGATCACATCGGGTCGGTAGACGTGCACGTAGACCGGCTCGCTGCCGATCACGTCACGGATCGCGGCCCGAAGACTCTCCCCGGAGCGATCCGGTAGCCCCGCGGCCCACTGCTGAAGCAGCGGGGTCTGGTTCCACATCACCTTGCCGCCCCACACGCCGTTAGGGGTGCGGCCGGAGCTGCGGATGTGCTCACGCCAGGCCACCGGCGTCGCGGTGTCCGGCGTACCGGGATCCAGCGGATCGAGCAGTCGCAGGATCGTCTCGTCCTCGACTTCGGCGAACCATTCCCGCGGCTGGGGCGCCATGCCGGTGGTGGGCAAGTACTGAAAGAACTCCTGTGGCTCGCCGGCGCATCCGGTGGCGCGCAGCGATTCCACCAGCAGCGTGCTGCCGCTGCGTTGCGAAGCGAGCACCAGATACGACGTCGGCGTGGACACCAGGTGAGCCTATTTCTTGACTTCGTCCTCGATGCCGCGATCGACGGCGATCGCCGACCGGCTGGTCGGCACCTTGGGGGCATGGATCTGCAGATAGGTTTCGGTGTAGCGAGCCGCGATGCGGCTGCCGGCGAAATCGGAGGGTATGACGTCGCCGGTCTGTACGCGCCACTCGTTGAGTAGCTCAGCCAGATTCCCGGCGATGGCGTCGGCCTGGCCGGTGTCGTCGCCGGCCAACAGGTTATTGGTCTCGGTGGGATCAGCGCGCAGGTCGTAGAGTTCGCGTTCGGGGCGCGGTGCGGTGACCAATGGCCCGACGGCGTGACCCGACGGGCTTTCCTCGATATCCCACGGCAGATCCAGCAGCGGGCGTGGCGCGTAGTTCTCGATGTAGCTGTATTCCTTCGTGCGGATTGCCCGGATCGGGTCGAACGAGTCGTGATACGTCTTGGCGGTGTAGACGTGCTCACGCACCGGCGTGTCGGTGTTCGCCGCAAGCAGCGCCTGCGCATGTGAGATGCCCTCGACGTCGGCCGACTCGTCGACACCGAGCATGTCGAGCAGCGTCGGTACCAGGTCGACGCCGCTGAATAGTTCGTCGTAAACCTTGGGGCTGGCGGTCATTCGGGTGGGCGGGCGGATGATCATCGCGATGCCGGTGCCGGCCTCATACAGCGTGGATTTCTCACGGGGGAATGCCGCTCCGTGATCGGTGAAGAACACCACCCACGTCGTCGCGTCAAGTCCGGTGTCGGCCAGCGTGTCCAGCAGCCGGCCGACTGCGGCGTCGGCGGTGGCTATCGACCCGTAGAAGTCGGCCAGATCTTCGCGGACCTCGCGGGTGTCGGGCAGGTAGCCGGGCAGCGCGACAGCCGCAGGGTCGGCCGGCTGGTAGCGGTCCCGCGGGAAAGGCCGATGTGTCTCGAAGAACCCCGCCGTCAACAAAAACGGTCGGCTGGAGTCGTAGGCGTGCAACCACTGCTGAGCGCGTTCCACCACGTACTCGCAATAGGAATTCGACACGTCGAATTCGTCGAAACCCAGCTGAGACGGATACGACGTCTCATGCTGCATACCGAAAAGTGCTGAATGCCAGCCTGCTTCGGACAAAATCCGTGGCAGCGTACGAACATCCGAGCGGTATTCCCAGCCGTGATGAGCCAGGCCGACGAGTCCGTTGCTCTGCGGATAGCGTCCGGTGAACAGCGATCCGCGTGACGGTGAGCACAGCGGTGCGGTGGCATGCGCTCGGGTGAACAGGATGCCCTCGGCGGCCAACCGGTCCAGTCGCGGGCTCGTCACATCCGCGTGGCCGTAGATGCCGAGGTAGCGCCCCAAGTCGTGCCAATGCACGATCACGACGTTGTCGGGTTGCCGGTGTGTTTCGTCGCTGTCGCTGATCGCCGTCACCTTCCCAGGTCGTCTGGTTCACTCGGAGACGTTATCGGCACCGGTGTGCCCCAGGTGTTCTCCGCTACGAAATCGGCCAACGGCCGCGCATATGCCCAGTGGTCCAATTCCAGCGCCGGCCGATCCGGGAACTCGGGCACCGGACCGAGGCATAGTATCGCCACCGGCTCCGCGTCGGGGGGCATGGACAGCAGGGCCGCCAGCCGTCGTGGATCGAACAACGACACCCAGCCCATGCCCAGTCCCTCGGAACGTGCTGCCAGCCAGAGGTTTTGGATTGCGCAGGAAACCGACGCCAGATCCATCTGCGGCAGAGTGCGGCGCCCGAAGATGTGGTCGTCTCTGCCGTCGCCCAGTGCCACGACCAGCAATTCCGCGCAATTCAGGACGCCTTCGACCTTCAATGCGAGAAATTCCTGAGCTCGCCGGCCCAAGGCTTGCGCAGTGAGCAGACGCTCGTCGTCGACCAGGTCGTGGATGCGTCGTCGCAGCGAGTCATCGGTGATACGGATGAAGCGCCAGGGCTGCATCAGCCCGACACTGGGCGCGGTGTGCGCGGCCTGCAGCAAGCGCACCAGCACGTCCTCGGGAACAGTGCTGCCCGGCACAAACCGGCGCATGTCTCGTCGCTCGGCGATCACGCGATAGACGGCTCGCCGTTCGTCCGGACTGAACGCGTGATCGTGCACAGGGCCATCGTAGGCAAACCCGGCACCCTGGCCGGACCTTGGCAACTACGGCCGGTAGGTCACACCCACCGCGCGGAAAACGTATTCCGGCGGCATGTCAAAGGACAGCGACCGCTGCGGCAACCCGGTGAGCACGTCGCCGGGGATCGCCGCCTTGTAATGCAGCGAGAGGTGACCGCTGAACGCGGGGTCGACGCGGGGAAGGTCCAGCTCGACCTGGACGCCAATCGACCCGATCTGGGCCGTGGCGGCACCGGTGTGCGGCGCATCCCAGCGGGCGTCCACGGTGGGACCGGCCAGCTTGGGCAGCGACGACAAGGTGGCCAGCACCCGCTGCGACGTCAGCACCAGCGAGCCGACGTAACTGGCGACACTGTGCGCCGAGCGCAGGCCGGGGATGGCGCCGCTGAACCGCCGGGTGACCGCGACGTAGTCGGCGAGGTAGATCACGCCCTCCGCTTCCACCTCCGCGCGCAGATCGGCCGGCAACTTGCCGATGCCGAATAGTCTGCGGACAAAGACCGACATGAGCCCAGTATGACGGTGGCCCGTGGTATCGGTGTAGCCGTGGTATCGGTCCGGCCGACGGCTGCCGCAGCGGCCGCCGTGGTGGTGTATGCGGTGATGTGGCTGGGGCACCGGCAAGCGTGGGGCTGGCTGGATTCGCCCGATGCGGCGTCGCTGACCGCGCTGTACGACGTCGGGGTTCATCACCCGGCGTGGGTGCGGTTCTGGCAGGTGCTGTGTACCGTGTTCGGCCCTGCGGCGTTTCGGTTGCTGGCCGCGGGCGCCGCAGTGGTCGCGCTGGTCAGGCGCAGCTTGCGGACGGCGGTTTTTCTGCTCGTCGCTGTGGAGTTCAGCGGATTGCTCATCCAGGCGGCGAAGGATCTGGCCGATCGGCCGCGGCCGGCGACGGCGCTGGTCACCGAATCGTCGTCATCCTTCCCGTCCGGGCACGCCCTCGGCGTGCTGGTCGGGGTGCTGGCAATGCTGACCGTGGTGTGGCCGATGCTGAGTCGGCCGCTGGCGGTAACCGCCGGCGCGGCGGGGGCGCTGGTGGTGGTGGCGGTCGGGTTCGGCCGAGTCGCGCTGAATGTGCACCACCTGTCCGACGTGCTGGCCGGCTGGGCGCTGGGATACCTGTACTTCCTGGCGTGCGCGTGGCTGCTGCGGCGCTAGCTCGGGTCGTCGCATGTTGCGTCCGGTACGACGGCGCGCCTGGTGGCAACCGGCTTGCCCGCCAGTCGCTTTGTCACCTCGGGCGCCGCCGCGGTGATACGGCCCTGCACCGGGGCGCCGTTGCGCACAGACGGGACGACGACGCGTTTGGCATCGGCTTTAGGGTCGCCGACTGGGCCGCTCGTCGGAGAAACGGCGCCCGGCGGCACCATCGGCATGGCGCCCATCCCGGCCCTCGGAGTATTCGCCGCCTCCGGCGCGCTCGGTCTTGTCGGCATGGTCGGTGCCGACGCGGGTGTGGTAGCCGCGGACGGCGCGGGCGGCGGTCCGAGCACTGCGGTCGGTGCGGTGCCCTCGATGCCACCGCCGGCACTGCCATCGCCGCCGCTGCCGCTGCCGCTGAAGAATTCGCCGGCATCATCGACAGTGCCGAGCGCCTCCTCAGGCAGCACGTCGGCGTTATCCCCTTGCAGTCCGCCCATGCCCAGTTGCAGCGCCTGTTGGCCGGCTTGGGCAGCCTGCTGTGAGGCCTGGCTCAGCGGCTGCAATGCCCCGCCGAGAGCACCGGCGATGGCCCCGGCGACACCGGATGCCAGCTGCGGGAGCGCCTGGGTCATTTGGCTCGGATCTGTGAGCCCGCTCAGCTGCGCGGCCGAATCGTTCTCGTTGGCAGGGAATTTCGTCTCCGCGTCAGCGGCTTTGAGGGCGCGTTCGGCTTGCCCGAGCTGGGCGTCGATGTTGTCGGCGGGGACGCCGATGTTGGCGGCAGCGCCCAGAGTCGCCAGCAGGTTGTCGACGATCGAGCCGCCGCGCGGGACGTCGGTCGGCATGATCGGTGGCGGCGGTGTGTTCGCCGCGGCCGCGGCCGCATAACCCGCCGGTGCGGCCTGCAATTCGCCGCTCATCTCGTCGCCGCGTCAAAAGCGTTGTCTTCATTGACTATTGTGGCCGCCTGCGCTCGAGCGCTGTCTGAGCTGGGGTGACCGAAGATGCGCCCGGCGTCGATACCGTGTTCTGCGGCGAACTGACGAGCCGACTTGCCGGCGCCTTCGGCATCGAGGACCCGTTGGACCGCACTGAGTATGCTTTCGCCACACGCCGCGGCCTTGATGTTGGCGCGAGTCTGACACGCCAGCACGACGCCGCCGATGTCGTCCAGCTTTGTCGTCGACGACTCGTTACCTTGTTGAATCCGCGCGATTTCGGTGTCGCCGTCTTCGGCGATTGTGGTGAGTGCCGACCGCAGCTCGCTGAGCGCATCGCGAACCGAGGTGTAAGCAGCCTGTTTGATTGCGTTCTTCTCTGCGACATTGCCGGCGTGGGCCTCGCCCCGCTGGAAGGCATCGCGGACATCGTCGGCGGTCACTCCGGACTGGCCGGCCAGTGGCCCAAAACGAGTCTGGCGCAGCTGATCCTGCAGATCTTGATAGGCGGTAGCGGTACTGCCGAAATCCGTCGATGCATTGCCGATTGCGGCAAGGTTCGAACCCGACGGCCACACATGGCCGACCAGCACCTGCGAATACCGGCCCGGCGGAAAGTCCGACATCGGCCGATGGTAAGACCGTGGCGCGGTACTCGCTATTCAGCGTTTCCGCCGCGCACCCCCAGCCGCAGCTGAAACCGAACCAGGCTGGTGGCGATGGCACCTAGGACTACCAGCATGGCCATGTCGAACGCCCAGCAGTGCGGCGAATGCGACCAGAACCGGTCGGCGGGTGAGAGCGGTTCGACGGCGCGCAGGTCGACGGTCGACGCGGACGCCGCGAAACCCCACCGCGCCGGTAGTAACCACGAGACCTGATCGAGGCCGATGCGCCCGGTCACCTGGATCAAACCGCCGGCCAGCACCATCGACGCCATGATCGTCACCACCAGCATCGGCAATATCTGCTCGCTGGAACGGGCAAGCGACGACAGCGCCAGCCCGACCATCGCGGAGACGATCGCGGTGAGTGCCAGCGTCACATACAGTTCCGCGGCAGCCGGAAAGGCGCCGTCGCCCAACACGACTGCTCCGCGCGTCGGCAGTCCTTTTCCGATCATCACAATCGCGATGACGATGGCCGTCTGGATCAGTGCCGCGATGCTGAAGATGGCCACCTTGGCCGCCAGATACGCCGTCGCCGAGAGGCCCACGGCGCGCTCGCGGCGAAAGATCAGGCGTTCTCCGACCAGATCTCGAATCGTCAGCGCGGTTCCCATGAACACCGCGGCGAGGTTCAGCAGAATCAGGATTGAGTTGGGCTCGTCGGACGCCGACCCGCGGGGGTCGGCATAACCGAACCCGGTGTCGCCGGGAACGGCCAGTGACAGCGCGCCCAGCACGAATGGCAGCAGCGCCAGGAACGCGAAGTAGCCTCGATCGGCAGCGATGAGCCGGGTTTGGCGGCGCGCCAGCGTAAATACCTGACGCCAGCGCCTGGTGCGTGGCGCAGCGGCCAACGGTTCCGCGCCCGTCGCCGGTGACCGCGCCGCGCCCGGCGGATGTCGCATCAGGAATGCCTGATGCGCGCCGTCGGGGTCGATGCTGACCTGAGCGAAGATGTCGGCCCACTGGGTGGTGCCCAGCGTCGCCCCAACTTCGGCGGGCGACCCGGCGAACGCCGTCTTGCCGCCGGGCGCCAGCAGCAGAATTTGATCGCACACGTCGACGTAGGTCAGCGAATGCGTCACGACGATCACCACCCGGCCGGCGTCGGCCAGCCGACGCAGCATCGTCATCACCTGGCGATCCAGCGCCGGATCCAGCCCGGAAGTCGGTTCGTCCAGGATGAGCAGCGACGGGCCGGTCAACAGTTCCATGGCCACCGACGCGCGCTTGCGCTGCCCGCCGGAGAGCTTGTCGACTCGGGTGTTTCGGTGCGAAGTCAGCTCCAACTCGGCGAGTACGCGATCGATCACCTCACGACGGTCATCGGCTGAGGTATCCGGCGGAAGCCGCAATTCGGCCGCATACCCCAGGGCCTGTTCGACGGTCAGTTGGCGGTGCACGACGTCGTCCTGCGGCACCACCCCGATCCGGGAGCGCATCGACGCGTACTCGGCGTGCACGTCGTGCCCGTCGAACGTGGCGACGCCGCCGGTGGGCGGTGTTGTACCGCCGATCAGCTTGACCAGCGTGGATTTTCCCGCACCGGATGGTCCGATCACCGCAGTCAGGGTTCCGGGCTTCGCGGTGAGCGACACGTCGGTCATCAGCGGGTGCCCGTCGATGGTCAGCGCCAGCTGGTGCGCGGTCAGCCCGCTGTTGTGTGCCCGTGCGGTTCGTGGCACCAGGCTCTGGCCGCGTGCTACCAGGTCGGTGTTTCCGACGGTGACGATGTCGCCGTCACGCAGCAACGCTCGGGTAACCAACGCGCCGTTGACGAAAGTGCCGTTGCTGCTGTTGTTGTTGTCGCGGATTTCGACGCCGGCCGGGGTGGCAACCAGCGCCGCATGCACGTGGGATACCAGAGCGTCGTCGACGACCACGCCGTTGGTTTTGGCGCGGCCGACCGTTACTGAGTCCGCCGGCACCGGCGTAAGCCGCGGCGGCAGCAGCAGCCGCATCGTGCGCTCCATGAAAGCCGGCTCGCTGGGCCGCGTCTGGGCCCGGTTAGGTCGTGGCGGCACGCTGAGCGTCAACTGCGGCCCGCGTTTGCTGCCGAGTCTGATGCTCTGGCCGTCGTGGATGGCGAGCTGTCGGACGCGGGCACCGTCGACGTAAACACCGTTCTGGCTTGTGTCGACGACCATCCACTGACTGTCGGCGAACCGCAGGATTGCATGTTTGCGTGAGATCAGCGGGCGGTTGGCGGGGTCGCTGTCGCGCAGGCAGATATCGCAATCGCGGTCCCGGCCGACGACGACGTCGCAACCGGCGGGGAAGGTGTACAGCGCCGACCCTAGGGACACCGTCAACGGCGGTTCGCTGACCTTGTCCAGTACGGCGAGTGGCGTTGTGTTTTGTTCGTCAAATATCATCGGCGCTCTCAGATAGCCGTGAGGATTATTGGGCAACAAGCGATTTCGTCGTAGACCGACAAGGACATCGGCGCCGAGCCTATATGCGTTCGCTGCGATCCGCAGGATGAGAACGTGGGTTTGCGGCCGCCCAGTGACCGAATTGAAGCTAAACCTTTACTTGACCCTGAAGTTGGGCGGAGTTGATCATGAAATGGTGCGCCGACTGCTGGGTTTGCTTTGTGCTGCCATGGCTGCGGTCTTGGTGGCGCTGGCGGACGCGCCGTGGAGCACCGCGGTCGTCGCACCCTGGTTTGCGCAGTCCGTCGGCAATGCCAGTCAGGTGGTTTCAGTTGTCGGCGTGGGCGGTTCGACGGCCAAGATGGATGTTTACCAGCGCGGCGCCACCGGCTGGCAGCCGATCGGTGTCGGGATCCCGACCCACATCGGGTCGGCGGGCCTGGCGCCGAAGGCCAAGAGTGGCTATCCCGCCACGCCGATGGGGATCTATTCGCTCGACTCCGCCTTCGGCACTGCTCCCAATCCGGGCGGCGGGCTGCCGTATACCCAAGTCGGGCCGGACCATTGGTGGAACGGCGATGACAAGAGCCCCACGTTCAACACCATGCAGGTGTGCAAGAAAGCGCAGTGCCCCTTCGACACCTCCGCGAGCGAGAACCTGCCGATTCCGCAGTACAAGCATGCGGTGGTGATGGGCGTCAATAAGGCGCGCGTTCCCGGTGACGGCGCCGCGTTCTTTTTCCATACCACCGACGGCGGGCCGACTGCGGGGTGTGTGGCCATCGACGACGACACCTTGGTGCAGATCATCCGCTGGCTGCGCCCCGGCGCGCTGATCGCGATCGCCAAGTAATCAGGCCAACGCGCGACCGGGTTTCACCTTGAAGTCGATGCCCGCCAACGACATCGTCGCTTCGTAGGTGCGGTCGTAGCCGGTCGCACTGATCTTCCAGCCTTCAGCGGTACGCCGGTAGCGATCGCGATAGAACGCCGCACCGATCAGCATGAAGTCGAACTCGGCGACGATCACGCGGTCCTGCAGATACCAGGTGCCGGACGCCTCGTCGCCGGTCACCGTGATCTCGGGGTGGGTCACCCGGTGTTCGGTGATGACATTAGGGCCCAGCGCCGAGCGCATGTAATCCACCAGATCCACGCGGTTGGTGAAGTGCAGCTCCTCACCGAGCGAGGACCCGTAGTCGCCGGCAATGTCGTCGGTCAGCGTGCCGGCGAAGTCGTCCCAGTGCTTGGTGTCCAGCCCGCGCAGGTAGCGGTACTTGACGTGTTTGATCGCTTCGATGTCGGCCGCGAGATCGTGGGGGCTCACCAGGTCATTGCAGCACATCGGCTCAGCGCTGCAGGTAGTGGCTGACCATGTCGATCAGCGCGCGTCGTTCGGATTGCCAGTCGATGGGCACACCGACGATCATCTGCGCCAGCACCACCCCGCGTAGGGTGGCCCAAATGACCTCGGCCACACCGCTATCGGCGGGGTCATCGGTGACCAGCCTGCCCAGCTGGGCGATCGCGGAGTTCATCTCGAGCAGATGCCGTCGTGAGGTCTCCTCCCAACGCGTTGCCCGCAGGATTTCAAAGGCTGCCATGGATGTCGGGCTGCTGTAACAACGCCAAGCGGTGTCGACGACGACCTCGATGCGTACGCGCAACGCCAACTCACCGATGTCGGCCGCCGCCAGGCTCTCCAGCAGCTTGGTCACGCCCTCGTCGACCACGGCCATCAGCAGGCCGTTGCGGTCGCCGAAGTGGTACTGGATCACGCCCCAGGTCACGCCCGCGCGTTCGGCGACGTGCTTGGCCGTCGCCGCGGCGAAACCTTCTTCGACGATGCAGCTAATCGTTTCGTCAATGATCTTCGCGCGGGTGTCGTCGCCGCGTTTGCGGGGCGCAGTGGTGCGCCGGGTAGGGCTGACACCGGCGCTAACTGCCATAGTTGACTTTATAACATAGTCGAGTCTATTTTTGGAGCGTGGTCGCATCCCGGTACGCGCGATTGTCCCGCGAGCAACTTGCCGTCTTGGTTCCGGAACTGCTGTTGATCGGTCACATGATCGACCGGTCCGGCATGGCCTGGTGCATCCAGGAATTTGGCCGCGAGGAAATGCTGCAGATCGCCATCGAGGAGTGGGCCGGCGCCAGCCCGATCTACACCCAACGGATGCAGCGGGCGCTGAATTACGTTGGCGACGACGTGCCCACCATCTTCAAGGGCTTGCAGCTCGACATCGGTGCGCCGCCGCAGTTCATGGACTTCCGCTATACCGTGCACGACCGCTGGCACGGCGAATTCCAGCTCGACCACTGCGGTGCGCTGCTCGACGTGGAGCCGATGGGCGACGACTACGTCTTCGGTATGTGTCACACGATCGAGGACCCGACCTTCGACGCCACCGCGGTGGCGACCAATCCGCGGGCACAGATGCGTCCCATCCACCGCCCGCCTCGCGAACCGGCCGATCGGCATCCGCACTGCGCGTGGACCGTCATCATCGACGAGTCCTACCCGCCCGTCCAAGGCATCCCGGCGTTGGATGTGGTGCGCCAGACCGGCGCTGCAACATGGGAACTCGAAGCAATCGATGCGGCCGACGAGGGTTTGGCCGACTACTCCGGCCCGCTGCTCTCCGACCTCGACTTCGGTGCGTTCTCGCGTTCGGCACTGGTCCGCATGGCCGACGAAGTGTGCCTGCAGATGCACCTGCTGTACCTGTCGTTCGCGATCGCGGTGCGAGCACGGGCCGGATCGGACGCCGCGTTGGCCGCCTCGGTGGGCGCCCGGCAGTTGATCGGCCTGGCCGGCCTGGCCGCCGAGCGCATCCATGGCGCATTGTCTTTGCCCGACGGCAGTGAGGGCGCGCTGCGGGTTTTCGAATTGCATCCGCTGCTCAACCCCGCCGGCTATGTGCGGGCCGAGTTGTCCGACAACCACGTGACGGTGCATCGGTCGCCCGCCCACGACGACGGAGCCTGGATCTCGCTGTGTTCGCCGGAGTCTGTGCAACCGCTGCAGGCGATCGCCACCGCCGTCGATCCACGTCTTCAGGTGCGCGTCAGCGAGACCAGCACCGGCTGGACAGCTGAATTGATCGAAACCGACGCCATCGCACCGGAATTGCCGGAGGTGCAGATAGCCAAGGTCAGCGGCGGATCGACGTTCCAGTTTCAGCCGCGCAAATCGCTGCCGCTGACAGTGGTGTAACTCGCACGGCCCGAGGGCATTAGATAACAAGACCGTATCCACCGCGTCTCGATCGTGGTTTACCTGGTCTCGATCCAGTCCAAGCGCGGCTATCGTGAACGCTGCCCGCCGACCGCTATCGATGCGAGGTATTCACTGTATGTACGACCCGTTGGGGTTGTCGATCGGGACCACGAACTTGGTGGCGGTGCGTAATGGAAGTCCGCCCGTTACGCGCCGCTCGGTGTTGACGCTGTTTTCGGACCGCGAACCACAACTCGGTGCGCCTATGCCGGACTCGAGTTCGACCGATCACGGCACCTTGGTCGGCGGCTTCGTCGAACGCGTCGGTGACTCACGGGCTTTGGTGTCCGCCGACGGCTCTATTCATGATCCCGCGCTGTTGCTGGTCGAAGCGCTGGATGCGATCATTTCTGCGGCCGGGGGCGACGCCTCGACATCCGAGATCACGATCGCGCTTCCGGCCTACTGGGGTCCGGGCTCCGTGCAATTGTTACGGGCTGCACTGCGTACTCACGCCGGTTTCGTTCGAAGCGGCATGGCACCACGGCTGGTGTCGGATGCCGTTGCAGCGTTGACGGCGTTGAACTCCGATGCGCGCCTGCCCGGCCATGGCGTGGTGGGCCTGCTGGATTTCGGCGGCGGCGGAACCAGCATCACGTTGGCCGACGCAGAGTCTGACTTCATCCCGATCGGTGAAACACTTCGCTACTCAGCGTTTTCCGGCGACCAGATCGACCAGGATCTCCTGGCTCACGTCCTTTCGGGTATCGGCCATGCCGCCCAGGCAGATCCCGCCGGCACTGCTGCGGTCGGTCAAATCGCCGACTTGCGCGAGGCGTGTCGTACGGCCAAGGAGCAGTTGTCGACCGAGACCGCGGCTGAAGTGATAGTCGAACTTCCGGGACGGCGCACCGTCGTCGCGGTATCGCGTGTCCAGCTGGAGCATCTCATCGAGGAGCGGTTGAGCGGTGTGTTCTCCGCATTCGACGAGATGTTGTCCCGTCACAAGATTGCCCGCGGGGAACTTGCGGCGGTAGCGATGGCCGGCGGCGGCGCCAGCATTCCTCTTGTCGCTCAACGTCTCTCATCACACGCGAAGGCCTCGGTGGTGACCGCGGTGCGGCCCGCGCTGGCTATGGCGGTCGGTGCGGTGATGCTGTCGTCGCGCGAGCCGGGCGAGCAGGAAGCGGACGAGGCCCAGACGTCGACGGCGATGGCCCCGGTGGCTAGCGCAGCCACCGGCGGTTTCGCTGCGAATACCGGCGGTTTCGCCGCGCACAGCGGGGCGTTCGACGCGCCCACCGGTGACTTCGGAATCCCCGCCGGTGATGTGCTTGTCGAGGACCCGCCGGTGACGCGACGGGAGCTGGCCTGGTCGGAAGCCGACGACGACGAAGGACCGTTGGCCTACTTCGGCGAGCCCTACAGCGACGATGGCGGTGGCGCCACACCGTCGCAGTACCTGCCCACGTTCCAGCCGCCGCCGGACGAGGGTCGCCGACGTGGGTATCGCCTGCCGCAGTTGCTTTTTGGGTTCGGCGCGTTGGTCGCGATGTTCGCGATCGGCGGGGTGGCGTATTCGTTGACCAGCATCACCGGGCACCATGCGCCACCTGCGCCCAGCAGCGTCGCGCCTCCGCCGCAATTGCCCAACACCCAGCCACCTGCACCGAGCCCGGCGCCGCCACCGCCCAGCGCGGCGCCGACGCCCAGTGTGGCGCCGCCGCCACCACCGACCACCGCCGAACCGCCCCCTCCTCCGCCGCCGGTCACCACCACGCATCAGCCGCCGCCGAGCACCACCACACCGCAGCCGACGACGACTACCACCACCACCACTACGACGACGACCACCACGACCACGACTCCGCCGCCCACCACCACGACGACCACGACGACGACGGTGCCCATGACGACGGAGTACCTGAGAATTCCGTTGGTGCCGGTGCCCATTCCGATTCAAGTCCCGCAGGGATAAGCGCGGGTCGGCGGCGGCCTCGGGTATTCGGCCGGTCAGGCCGATTTCGGTTCCCCGTCCGGGTTGCCGGGTAGGGTGGAACTGCCAGGCCTGGCGAGGTGATGCCGTGGTGTCGTCGTCTCGACCACACAGAACTTCATGAGACTCCGGCAAATTTCAGGAGTGACGACGACCCAAACGGTGTGCTCCTCCGCCCAGATTCTGGCTAGCAAAGAATTTTGGAGGAGCAGTGGACATCGTACTCGGCGTGTCGATGGCGCCCACGACGGTCCGCATGGTGCTGGTCGAAGGCGAGAACGCCGACGGAGTCACCGTCGAGGAAGACAGCTTCGCAGTTGCCGACGCCGACGATAGAGCAACGTTCAGGGCGCCCGAACAGGTGATCGGCGCGGTCCTCGGTACCAGGCAAGCGGCCGCCGAAGGGGGCCACCGGCTGATGTCGACCGGGGTGACATGGACCGAGCCCAGCGAAGTCGGCGCGCTGCGCGATGCACTGGCCGTTCGGGAAACTCGCAACGTCATGCTGGTATCTCCGCTGCTGGCGGCCGCCGCGCTGACCCAGACCGTCGGTCAGGCGGTCGGCTACGAATACATCGCGCTGGTATTCGCCGAGGCGGACAGCGCGACGGTGGCCGTGGTGGAAGTCACCGACGGTTCGATCGTCGATCTGCAGCGTCAGCAGATCCGGTGTGTACAGCCCAGCCCCGCGGGGGTTTCCGCGCTCGCCAAGATGATCGGGCGCCTGGAGGAGCTGGAGTCGCGCCCGGGCGGCGTGTTCATCGTCGGCTGCGGCGTGGACATCGTGCCGGTCAAACACGGCCTGGAAGAGCTGGTCTCGCTTCCGGTGAGCGCGCCTGAAGAACCGGATATGGCGCTGGCGCGGGGGGCGGCGTTGGCGTCGGCCAACGCACCGCTATTCGCGTCGTCAACCGCGGCGCTGGCCTACGCGCAAGATCCCGGAACCGGTGAGGTGAACCACGACGTCATCGCACCGGCCTACCTTGACGTTTCGGCCAACGCCAGCGTGGGCTCCGGAGCCCTCGCATACAGCGCCGTCGCCGACGAGGACGACGCCAGCAGCCCGCGGCACCGGCCGTTCCTGCTGGTCGGCAGCGGAGCCGCGGCGATAGTGGCCATCGGCGTTGTGGCGGTGGTGGTTTCGCTGGCCAGCGATGTGCGGCCGTCGGTCGGTCAACGACCCAACCCCGATGGCAAGGGCGTCGTCCCGACCGCGCCCGCAAGCCCGCATCCACCCGCCGCGGCCGCTCCGGCCCCAGCAGCGCCGCCCGTCGCATCGCCGCCGGCACCGCCGCCGTCGGCCGTCCCACCCGCACCGCCACCCGCCGCACCTTCACCGGCGCCGGAGACCATCCCCGAGCCGGCGCCTGTCGTGCGGCAGCAGCCGCAGCAAGTCGTCAACCCGCCGCCGGTCCGGCAGACGCCGGCCCAGCAAGCACCCGCCTATGTCCCGCCTCCGGTAGCAGAACCGGCGTCCCCGCCGGCCGCGCCCGCGCCGCCGCCGGCCGCGCCCCCGCCGCCGCCGGCCGCTCCACCACCACCGCCGGCTCCTCAGCTGCCCCCGATGACGATGTACCTGCACCTGCCGTTCGTCACGGTGCCGATTCCGATCAATCCGCCGCCGCCACCGCCGCCGGCGCCATAACGGGAGAGTTGCCATGGGAGAGAACGGTCCGTTCGGGTTCGATCCCGACGACTTGGATCGGGTAATGCGCGAGGCGGGGGAAGGTTTGCGCGACGCTTTCGAACGCTTCAGCCGGTTCGTCACGGTCCCCGGCGAACGCGCCGGCTGGTCCGCGCTTTTCGAAGATCTGGCCCGGCGCTCGCGCACCGAGCCGGAAACCACTGGCGAAGCCGGCGACGGCGTCTGGGCGATCTACACCGTCGACGCCCAGGGCGGCGCCCGCGTCGAAGAGGTGTATGCAACCGAGTTGGATGCGCTGCGCGCCAACAAGAACAACACCGACCCGACACGCAAGGTGCGATTCCTGCCCTACGGCATCGCAGTCAGCGTCCTCGACGATTCCGACGAGAGCCCGTAACGCCACGACTTTGAGTCGGCGCGTGGCCGGATTGTGATGCGCGCCCCCACTGGCTCATGGTTTCATTCGTC
This sequence comes from Mycobacterium sp. NGS51, assembly GCF_059812525.1. Taxonomy (NCBI): domain Bacteria; kingdom Bacillati; phylum Actinomycetota; class Actinomycetes; order Mycobacteriales; family Mycobacteriaceae; genus Mycobacterium; species Mycobacterium sp. NGS51. Next base: position 6,957 of record NZ_JCALCV010000030.1, on the reverse strand, counting down.
TGTGCCTGAGATGAATCGTCGCAACGTGATGTTGATGCTGGGAATCGGCGCGGTGGCAGCTGCGAGCCCGCTGCCCACCGCCGGTGCTCACCCGTCCCGACCGGCGCCACCGCCCACGGCGCCGCCCGGTGCCACGACTGGGGCCTTCCTGTTCCATGACGAGTTCGACGGCCCGGCCGGCTCGGCGCCCGATCCCTCCAAGTGGACGGTGTCCAACCACCGCACGCCGATCAAGAACCCGGTCGGCTGGGACCGGCCGGAGTTTTTCGGGCAATACCGCGACAGTCGTCAAAACGTATTCCTGGACGGCAATTCCAACCTCGTTCTGCGCGCCACCCACGACGGCGACGCCTACTTCGGCGGCCTGGTGCACGGCAACTGGCGCGGGGGCATCGGCACCACGTGGGAAGCGCGGATCAAGCTCAACTGCCTCACCGGCGGTTGCTGGCCGGCCTGGTGGCTATCCAACGACTTTCCCGGCCGTGAAGGTGAAGTCGACCTGCTCGAGTGGTACGGCAACGGAGAGTGGCCGGCGGGAACCACCGTCCACGCCGATCCATATGGCACCGCATTCGAGACCCATCCGATCGGAGTGGACGGCGGCTGGCACACGTGGCGGGTCACGTGGAACGCCACCGGTTTCTACTTCTGGGAAGACTACGTCGACGGCGCCGAGCCGTATTTCAGCGTTCCGGCGATCGGCATCGAAGACCTCAACGATCCCATCCGCAAATGGCCGTTCAACGACCCCGACTACACGATGTTCCCAGTGTTGAACCTTGCGGTTGGCGGATCCGGTGGCGGCGATCCCGCGTCGGGTTCCTATCCGGCGGACATGCTCATCGACTGGGTACGCGTCTTCTGAGTTTTCGGGTTGGGTTTATCTCGCCGAAAACCGGGAAAACACCGAGCGCAGTGTAGGTCCAGATCAGGTCGGGGTCGCTGGCGCGACACGGTGGGGGTAAACATGAACGTCGTCGAATGGATCCGTCCCATGCGGGCGCGCTGGTTCGGTCGCGTCTGTCCGGCCGCGGTCGTGCTGATCGCGGCGGCGCTGCTCGGCGTGCCCGCTCCAGTTGCGGCGGCACAGCCATGTCCTGACGTTGAGGTGCTGTTCGCCCGGGGTACCGGCGAGCCCCCTGGCGTGGGCGGAGTGGGGCAGGCCTTCGTCGACTCGTTGACGTCGAAAGCCGGCGGCAAATCGGTCGGCGTGTATCCGGTCAACTACCAGGCCAGCGGCGACTTCGGCGGTGGGATCGAATTCGCGCGGACCGTCGTCGACGGCATCAGAGACGAAGGCAGCCACGTTGAGTCCACGGCCGCGAACTGCCCTAACACCCGAATGGTGCTCGGCGGATACTCCCAAGGCGCAGCCGTGACCGGTTTCGTCACCTCGGCCAGTATTCCGAAGGAAGTGCCCGCAGAGTACGCGTCGTATGTGCCCCAGCCGCTGCCCGCCGAAGTCGCCAACCACGTCGCCGCCGTGGTTCTGTTCGGAACGCCGTCGAACCAGTTTTTGACCGGTGCCGGGGCACCGCCCATCACGATTGGTCCGCTGTATACCGCCAAGACCCTTGAGTTGTGCGCTCCGGATGACACAGTCTGCAATGGTGCGCCGCCCGGGCAGCCCGGCGCCGCGCACCTGCTTTACCCGGTGAACGGCATGGTGGACCAAGGCGCGGATTTCGCCGCGAGTCGCCTGTAAATCCCCAGGTCGCTGCCCTGTTTTGCAGGCCGAGCGCAGGCGCGGTCGCTCTTAGGCCGTTACAAAATTGTGACTATTGCCGGTTTTGCTCGTAAAGTGGCTTGCCGTGGGTCGGCACCGATTAGCCACAAAGCGACGCAAGTCACCGGCAATCATGGCTACCGCTATCGGTGCGGGCGCCGTCTTCTTTGCCCTTGGCGGCAGCGCCCCGTCATTCGGGCCCGTCGGCGACGCCAGTTCAGTAGCCGACGACAGTGCGGGGTGCTGCCTCGAGATCGTGGGGGGAGCACCGACCGCGGTTGCATCGGCGTCGGCCAGTGACGGTTCCATTCCCGACGACACGCTGGCGGCATCGAGATGGCGGGTCATCGATCGACGTCCTCCGCAACTGCTGCCCGTCGGGGTGGCTCCCGAGCAGGGATTACAGGTCAAGACGATCCTGGTCGCTCGGAGTATCAGCGCGCTGTTCCCCGAGATTCAGAGCATCGGCGGCGTTCGGCCGGATTCGTTGCGCTGGCATCCCAATGGTTTGGCCCTTGACGTGATGATTCCCAATCCGGGTAGCGCCGAAGGCATCGCGCTCGGTAACGAGGTCGTCGCGTTCGCGCTGAAAAACGCGGAACGGTTCGGATTGCAGGACGCCATCTGGCGCGGCACCTACTACACGCCCAACGGCCCACAATCATCCGGATATGGCCACTACGACCACGTCCACATCACCACCACCGGCGGCGGCTATCCCAGCGGTGGCGAAATCTACATGCGCTGACCGCGGAAACCGTTTGTCCGGCTGCGCGCGCGCCGCGCTTGACCGCAAAAGCACGCCCGCGCTGAAGGTCCGCCCTGCGCTGCCCTAACCCTGCGCCCTTCTCGAAGGAGCGAACGTCACCATTTGGACACGGCGCGGCGCGGCACGACTCGTATTCCACACCTGTTGCAAACAATTGAGTCGGTCGTCGAGGTACGACCTCGGTACGGCTATGTGGTTCTGCTGCACCATCGAATGTCGGAAATATCTGAGCGCAAATAGAGGAGTTGAGGGTGATGACGATCTTTGATCGGCTCGAGATCAAAGTAGTTGCCAGCGCTGGGTTGTGCGGAGCCGCTATCGCGTTATGCCCGCACGCAGTAGCCGTAGCCGCCCCGTTTATCACGGGCGGCTCCGCGTGCATGCAGGGCTCGGCCGGCGAAGTGCCGGCAGCCGCCGGCGGAGCGGGCGCCGCCGCGGGCGGAGCAGGCGCCGCGGGTGCCGCGGACTCGTGCGGCCCGGCCGCCGCCCCGGTCACTGATATGGCGGGTGTCCCGATGGCCGTCCCTGGGCCGCTGCCGGTCGGTGCGCCAGTCCCGATTGGCGCGCCGCTACCGATCGGGGCTCCGTTGCCAGTTGCGCCGGTGGTGCCGGCCGGTGCGCCGCTGATTGCGCTTGGGGGCGCCCCGGCTGGGGCTCCAATCGTCGACATGTCGGGCGCCTACGCGGGTAAGGGTGAGCCGACCGCTCCGGCGCCGGCCGGCGGGCCAGTGCCCGGCGAGCCGGTTCCGGCCGGTCCTGCGGCTGGGGGCGCGAGCTGACACTGATCCTCTCCCGGCCGCACGGACCCGCTGGATTCCCACCAGCGGGTCCGTCCCGTTTGCAGTGACGACGGGGCGGCGGGGATGTTGCGTGTCAGCGGCGAGGCGTGCGCCGGTGAAAAGTCTTTAGCCAACAGCAGATTGGCGCGCACCCGCACATCGTCGAGGCGTGGGACCTGGTCAGCTCAGCCGGTGCGGTCGCTCGATTCCTGACTCCTGCACGATCACCGGGTCGCCGATGTGGACCGTGTTGAAGTACCACTCTGCGTCTTCGGGGCTCAGACTGATGCAGCCGTGGCTGACGTTTTCCAGTCCCAGTGAATTGACAGCCCACGGAGCCGAATGCACGAAGATGCCGCGGTTAGTAATACGGACGGCGTAATCAACCGAAAGGTGGTAGCCCTCAGGGTCATTGACGGGAATGCCGACGCTGCTCGAATCCATGGTCACCGAGCGTTCTTTGGACAAGACCGTGTAGGTGCCGACCGGCGTGGGGAAGTGCGGTCTACCCATGGAGGCCGGCAGTACGCCCGTTTCTCCGAAGTGAGGCCGGTGGTGTGGCGTGGGTAGTGGAGGCGGCGGTCCTGCCTCGACCCCGTCGATGCTTACCGTGAACGTGTGCGCCGAGATATCGGCAATACCGAGGACGGCGGGACCCGTTTTGAACTGGCTGGAGACGCCGCCTACCGAGAGTGCGACTGTACTGTGCGCCGGCCAGAATCGGTCGGGAATCCACTGCACAACCTCGTTGTCGACCCATTCGAACTTGCCGGTCATCGCGGGCTCTGAGGTAATTCCGATGGCGCGTTCGGCCGCGCGCCGGTTGACGACGGGCGCGCCGAATGTCACCACTACCGGGTGCGCCACACCCACCACCGCGCCCTGCGCCGGCAAAACCGATGCGACGGTGAAACTGTGCGACTGGTACGCCGCCGGGCTTACGCCGACCGGCCGCACGACCACGCTCGCGGCGATCACGAGCACAACAAGAGCGCAACGAACAACCGCCCGCATGAGTCTGTTTCCTTTTAATTGACAGGGTTGTAATAGCGATGGTAGGCGGGGCCTGCAGATTGGAACGGCAAGGGCGCGTTCGCAATTCGGTCAAGTCTTCGTCACGTTTTGGCTACGGGGAGCCCGTCTGGCAAAGCGCGTCGGGATGAGGCGCTCAGGATCACGCTTAAAGATGCCAGTGTGAGGATGCGGCGGTATGTGCACTGGCAAGACGAAGCGCTGAAGCTGGTTGTGGCGATGCCAAATCGTGTCGTGACGCGCTGATGACTCTGAGTGAAGGTGTCGGACACATTCGAGCTGGAGCAGATGTCCCGAATGACCATGCGAGGCTATCCGCTGCTCAGCCACGATCTGCGCCGTTGTTGTTCGACGAAGAACTAGCCTCCCGGCGACGCCGGAATGAGTGGCGGGGCGTCTCATCCATGGGGCACGAGTGGAGCTGGCGTGGACAGTGGCGTGTCACGGTACACGCCAGGAGTGCTAGGCCTCACTGAAAAATTGTGGTGAGATGTCGTAGTTAATGGGTAATGTACATACATAGTACATACAGATGTGTTTTGACCTTTGAACATCTTGTATGTACGGTGTACGTATCCTATCAGTGAGGCAACCATGAGCACAGACGCCATCACCACTAAAACCACCCGTGACCAGCGCTTGAACTTCCGCGCTAGTGTTCAGCAGCAACTGCTGATCCGTCGAGCCGCCGAAGCCACAGACAGCACAGTCACGGACTTCATCCTGGGTAGCGTTCTGGAGAGCGCCGAGCGGGTCCTTGCTGACCGCAAGTGGTTCGTCGCTAGCGAGGCGCAATGGGCTGAGTTCCAAGCGCTGCTCGACGCGCCTTTGGCGCCTACGCCAAAGCTTGATCGACTTTTGCGGCGCGAGAGTCCATTCGCCGAGGGTGATTGACCTCGACCGTTGACAGAGGAAGACCAAGCGAAACCATGTAAGCCGGAGAAACTAACCAGGGCCCACGACCGTACGGGATTCGAGTCAGGTGCTGCAGAACTCGATGAGTGGCTCCAGAAGTACAGCTGGCAGAATCAGCGAGCCAACAACGCGACCACCTACGTCAGTACGTGCGGTGGTCGCGTTGTTGGCTACTACGCGATTACCGTGGCGGGTTACGAACGTAGCGCAGCTCCGGAAGCGATCGCCAAGAAGGCTCCGGAGACCGTTCCATGCTTCTTGTTGGCAAGACTGGCAATCGATCTCGAGTGGCAAGGCCACGGCCTTGGGTGGGGCCTACTGCGAGACGTGATGCACCGAGTCCTCACACTGTCGCAATCAGTGGCTGCGCCCGCTCTGCTTGTACATGCTCGCGATGACAGTGCCCGCGCATTTTATCTTCACCATGTGGAGTTTTTTCAATCACCCGTCGACCCGCTTCATCTTTTCCTACCGATGAAGGCAATCGCCGCAGCGTTCGGAACTTTTATGGATTGAGTTCTGTCATCACCTGAGATGCCCAATCAGTGAGAGACGTCTGGTACAACTCAGGCTCGTCAGCGGTCAAACTAGCCGGCGTCCAAAGAAGGTAAGGCCGGGAATCCGCGCTGGTCGCTAGCTCGTCGAGTGCCGTGACCGCATCAGAGATATTTCCTTGCCGAATGGCACATATGGCCATGCTCGCCGTCACCAGACCCTGCCGGGCACCTCTGCGACCCCGCATCGCGAGAAATCGCCGTTCCGATTCAACGCACCTGTCGGGGATCTGCAAGAAAGCCAGAGCTTGCTCAAACTCCAAATCCCAAGGCGCAACTTCGACCGCCTTGCGAATCAGTTCCAGTGCAGCAGTCCGTTCGTCTCGAAGTGATAACGCAATGACGTTTTCCATTATCTCACTCCGCGTCATCCCACCAAACACATCGTCATTCAACGAAGGTTCTCGAGTACGGCGTGAGATTGCATTGATGACCATGGACTGCGAAACGGGGCGTTCAGCGATGACCCTAGCTCCGACGCCGACTGCTCGCGCAGTTGCTACCGGCTCCACTAGATACGCGAGCTCCCAGTCCAAAGACGATCGAAACCAATCGTCCAACGCCGTCCTCGTGAACCGATCTAGGAGCCAGCGGGTCGCATCAACCCCCCCGGCCACGACTCGTTCCTCGGGCGGAACTTCGACAGTCAGAGCATCGTGGCGCCACGCGATGATGTGTGTAAGGGCGCCGTTCTGAACCCATTTCTCAACCACTCCCGACAGCGGCCCGGTCAAGCAGTGATAAATGAGTTCTTCAACGAGCCCATCCTCTGGAACGAGTGATAACCAGCCGCGAAGAGCGGGAGGAATGTCCTCCTCCCCGACCTTGTCAGCGGCTATCGCTTTGCGCGCTCCAACCACCTCGAAAATAATCTGACGGCGAATCCGCGGACCGAAGTAAGTTCGTACGACCGCATCTGGTGGGATGCCGCGTTCGCCAAGTCGCGCTAACGCTGACGTCAGCCAAACAGTGCGCTGGTGCGCAGTGCGCGACCAAGCCGGCTCGTCGAACAGCCCCTTGGCAATTACCCGTAATAGTGCGGCAGTAGACCAGGTGTGTCGGCTCCGGTCGAAAACTGAGCAGTTTCTTCGGAATCACCTGCTCACTTTTGGACCGGAACCGACAGCGTGACAATCAAGCCGATTTTCGAACGGATCGAAAACCATTCGCCCTGCCCAAACT